>JANTGV010000012.1 GCA_024762745.1 Sulfurimonas sp.
CTAAAAGTATCCCTGCTTCACTTAAACCTAAACCTGACCAGTACGGTTTCATAGGTGCATTTACAAGCAGTAGTAAAATCAATGCACCTAAAATATATAAAACTTTTTTTTGCTTTTTATCCAAAATATGTTTCTTTTTTTCTCTATGTATCGGAGAGTTTTCCACCCCTACACTTAGTAAGAGACTCACACTTATCATCATCACAAATGAAAGAGGTGCAACCATCCATATCCACTGAAAAAAAGGTATAGCTTCCATACCTTTGTCATTCATAATTCCAAGTAAAATCAAGTTTGGTGGTGTTCCAATAGGAGTAAGGATTCCTCCAACACTTGCACCATAAGCAATAGCAAGAGCAAACCTCATCTTCAATTTTGTATTCTGAGTAATAAACAAAGCTATAGAGATAAGAAGAAGCGTGGTCGTGGTATTAGAGAGGATCGAACTTAAAAGCCCTGATGTAAGTGCTAAAGAGAAAATCATCCCTCTAGGAGTATTTGGAAAAAGTCCCAATATCTTATCTGCTATGAAAGTATGAAGGTTTGTCTTTTCCACCGCAATTGCCAACATAAATCCACCTAAAAACAGGTATATAATCGGATGTGCATAATTAGCAGCCGTAGCTTTAGTAGTCAAGATATCAAACGCAGGAAACAGTATGATAGGTAGAAGCGAGACAACGGCTAAAGGAAGCCCTTCATTTGTCCACAGTGTCACAAGAAACGCAATGACACCCAGTAGTACTGCTTGAGTTGAACTAAAAATAGTACAAGAGAGTGCAAATACTCCAAGGGCTATTAAAAGTCCTAAACCTATTTTTTTAAACTGCTCTATATGTTCTGCCATTCTTTCCCTTAACTAGAGAGTAAATCTTTTAAAGATATATGTGGGTCTTTACCCTCTAGAAGCTCATAAACTTCATGTGCAATTGGTAAATAGAGATCTTTTTGTGCAGCAATCTCATGAAGTGCATAGGTTGTACCAATCCCCTCGGCAACCTCACCTAAATCATCAAGTATCTCCTCTTGCGTTTTTCCTTTGGCAAGACCGAGACCGACTCTAAAATTTCGACTCATTGTCGATGATGCTGTTAAAAAGAGGTCTCCTGCACCACTAAGGCCCACAAAACTCTCCTCTTTTGCTCCATACACCTTTCCAAATCTCAGCATTTCGACAAGCCCACGTGAGATTAAGGCTGCAGCTGCATTTTTACCTAAAGAGAGTCCTTCGCATATTCCTGCAGCGATAGCGATAACATTTTTATAAGCACCTGCAACTTCAGCACCTGCAATATCTGTAGAGGTATATGTCTTTATATAACTCGGAAAAAAAGAGGCGAATTTTTTACTCACCTCTTCATTTACTGCGTTTACAACAAGTGCAGTAGGCAGAGACTGTACTACCTCTGCAGCAAATGATGGGCCAGAGAGAAAGGATATATTTTCATCTGGAACATACTCTGAATATATCTCGTTTAAAAACTTACCACTCTTAGCTTCTATACCTTTTGCAGCTACTAAAACCTTCTGATTTTTAAATACAAAATTCTCTTTTAACCATGATGAAACCTGCTGGGCAGGAATAGCAATCACTAGATACTCTAGCTCTAAAATCTCTTCTAAAGATACAAAATTTTCTAAATCTCTTGGTGTTCTTGAGGTGATAACAACATCATTCTTTTCACTTAATGCAAAGGCTAAAGCCGAACCCCACTTTCCAGCTCCTATTACTCCGATTCTCATGAATCACCACCTATTAATTTTTCAAAATTCTCTATATCAGTCTCATATCCCACTACAACAAATATATCACCCTTTATTATAGTGTGATGTTTTGCTTTAGAAGAGAAAATAAACTCACTGCTCCCATCTTGATGGATAACTGATAAAACGATAATACCGTGATCCCTGCTCCACTCTATATCTGAGGGATAACTATTTTTAAAGCAATTACTCTCTTTTATCTCTATTTGAGCTACTTTCAGATCACCCTGCTCATATAAAATACTGTGAAGTACCTCTGTGACTATCGGCTTATCAAGCATCTCAGCTATCATAGAAGCAGTAGTCTGAACAAGAGGTATAACCTTATTTGCTCCTGCCATACTCAGTTTGTTTGCACTCTCTTTATTTTTTGAAAGAGCGATAATAGTCAAATCTTTAAACGCAGCTCTAAGTGAGATAGTTAAAAATATATTCTCAGCATCATCTTCTAAAACACAAAACGCAACCGAACTACTTATGTCGTTTTTATCTGAGAGCTCTGTCCACTTGTCACTTAAATCAAATCTCTCTATATTGAACTCTTCTAAATCAGCTCTTTTTTCTGTAGAATCAAATTTAAAAATAGATATCTCTTTATATTTATGTGAAACATTTTTTGCTATTTGAGCTGCATAATCGTTGTATCCAAATATTAAAGCACTCGTCTTCATTTTACACTCTTTGTATGTAAATATTTTTCAAACTCTCTTATAAAGGTACTATTACCTATCATCACCAAGTAGTCACCCTGCTCTAGGACTGTAGAATCGATTGGGTTAAAGAGAAATCTTTTATTCGATTTTTTATATACTCCAAGTAGCACAAGTCTATATTTAGAACTCTCAAGCTGTTCTACAAGAGTAAAGTTTGCCAGCATTCTCTCTGTTACAACTATCTCTTCTATATCAACATTTGTATACTCTGAGCGAAGTGCATGGATTACCTCAAACGCAACTGGCTTACCAACAAACTCTTTTGCAATAAGTCCCACCAGTTCTTTAGAGTAGAGTATCTCATTAACTCCTGCAAAGGTAAGTTTATTTCTATTCATCTCATTCATTAAAAGTGATAAGATGAAGATATCTTTATTAAAAGAGCGTACTGTCAATGCTGTATATACATTTTCAACATCACTCTCTCTAAGACACAAGATAGCCTTAACTTGCGTTTTTATATCAATTCTAAGTTTCTTATAACTATCTACACTACCAGGGTCATAATTAAAAGCTGTAAATCCATCTTTTGACGCCTGCTTCACTCTCTCTATATCTTCATCTAAAACTATAAGATTGTTTCTCTTAGAGAGCTGTATAGCAGCTTCTTTTGCTATATTTTCGTATCCACAAATAAGATAAAACTCTTTGATTTTTTTCAAGTCATCTATACTTTTCGTTTCTCTAATCTCATCAAGCTTCTCTGTAAACGCAGAGACAACTAGGGATGTAGTAAAAGCCAACACCGCTATACCTGCAATAATAACAAATATGGCAACAAGGCGTCCAGCATCAGTCGCTGGGGTTATATCTCCATAACCAACTGTAGATATTGTTACAATAGACCAGTAGAATGCCTCATAGAGTGTATCAATCGGGGAATCCTGATTATTTGCTTCCATCACATAAATAAGAACCGAAGAGACAAATATAACTATAGATGAGAACATTAAAAGAGTCAAGAACTCAAACTTTTTAGTCGCTAAGACTGACGTGAATGTCTGAAAACTCCTTGCATACCTGAAGAGCTTAAATACACGGAAAAGAATAAATATGCGTAAAAGTCTAAACTGATGGAAGAAAGGTACAATCGCTAAAAGGTCGATTATTGCTCTGACTGAAGTTATATATCGGAACTTGACTCTATTAATCTCCATAAAAGCACTGAAAAGATTAAACTTATTTCCAAGCATTGTATCATGCTCGTTCTGTTTAATAATAATCTCACTTGCACTACTACTAACCCATAAACGCAGTATATACTCGATCAAAAATATTATAGAAATAATATAGTTGTTAAAATATAAAAAGAAATCATTTACGTGGGATTTAACCTCTCTAATCAAAACAATAACACTAATCATAATAAGCGTAATCATCAACATATCGAAGTACTTCTTGTACTTGTAATTATCATTTTCTAGAAGGTTGTAAAAAAAGCGTTTATTTGCTTGATATTTTTTAGACGTATTTAAAAAATATGCTGCATCTAAAATCAAGCCTTTCATCATATTGTTTAACTCAGTTTTACTTTTAAAATTTCATTTACAGCCTGTGGATTTGCACTTCCTTTACTAGCTTTCATAACTTGTCCCACAAAGAAACCGAAGAGTTTATCTTTTCCACCTTTAAACTGTTCCACCTTCTCTGGATTTGCATTTATAATTTCATCACACATTGCTTCTATCGCACCTGTATCTGTAACCTGCTTAAGACCAAGTGCATCAATAACACCATCAACATCCAAGTTCTCTTCCATAAGTCTGTCAAGAACCTCTTTAGCAGCTTTTCCACTAATCGTCTGGTCCTCTATACGTTTAACCAAGTGACCAAGTTTTTGTGCATCTACAGGAGAGTTAGTTATATTTAGGTCTCCTTTAAGACGCGCCTGAAGCTCAACTGTAAGCCATGTAGCTGCGTTTTTAGCACTAATACCCTGTTCCATCATCTCTTCAAAAAAGTGAGCCATCTCTACAGATGAAGTTATTACACCTGCATTGTACTCACTCATTCCATAATCTTTTACAAATCTATCACGTTTTGCATCTGGAAGCTCCGGTATTTTCGAGTATAACTCCATCATCTCATCAGTAACTACAGCCTTAAGGAGGTCAGGCTCTGGAAAATAACGATAATCTGCTGCTTCTTCTTTACCACGCATTGAGCGAGTTTCATTTTTATCTTGATCATAGAGACGTGTCTCTTGAAAGATTTCATCATCATAAACACCATCTTCCCAAGCTTCACTTTGACGCTGTACTTCAACCTCTATAGCTTTTTGAATAAACTTAAACGAATTTATATTTTTCACCTCAACCCGAGTATAAAGCTTTTCATCACCCTTTGGGCGAATCGAGACATTTACATCAACTCTAAATGATCCCTCTTGCATATTTGCATCACCAATATCTAAATAACGAATAATTGAATGAAGTTTTTTAAGGTAAAGTATTGCTTCTTCAGCACTTCTCATATCTGGTTCTGAAACTATCTCTAGAAGTGGAGTTCCTGCACGATTTAAATCAACTTTAGAGATATCCCCATCATGAATATTTTTCCCTGCATCAGCTTCAATATGTGCACGATTAATTCTAATCTCTTTATGAGTTCCATCTTCAAAGTCTATCTGTAATTTACCATGCTCTACCACTGGAGTATAGAGCTGAGTAATTTGGTATGCTGATGGGGAGTCTGGATAAAAATAAGACTTTCTGTCAAAAAATGATGTTCTGTTTATAGTAGCATCTATCGCTGTCCCCAGCATTATAGACTTATGCAAAACCTCTTTATTTAATACCGGAAGTGCTCCCGGAAGTGCTAGACAAGTTGGACAAGTATTTGTATTTTGCTGATGATTAAAACTCGTTGGACACGAGCAGAAAAGTTTACTTTTTGTATTTAGTTGTACATGAACTTCAAGACCGATAACTACTTCAAACATGAATTTCCTTAGACCTATAATAATTTGATTTTCTATTCTATCAAATTAAAGCTTTTAACTCTCCTAAAACTCTTTAAGTTTCAAGAATATATACCTTAAGCTAAGTTCTATTCTTTACTCTTGCGCTCTGTGTTTGGAGTAAATTTTTTCTAAAATTTCAGTCTGTTTTTTACTCTCTACTAGTCTCTGTCTGTTTATGGAGAAAGCATCTAGAGCTAAAATAGTGATTAATGAAAGTAGGATGTAGAGGATTGTTAAAAAAAGAGCTAGACCTAAGCCCAGAACCATAAAAACCTTAAAAGTTATAAGAGCACCAAAAAGGACTATTGCCCAAGATGCTCCAAGCAAAAAGCTTATAATCCTTTCGAATATATCTTTTTGCACTGGTTTAACAACCTAGTGGTCGTCTACAGCTACTGCTGAACCAATATAAACTGTTGTAAGCATCATAAAGATAAACGCTTGTAAAAATGCCATAAAAGTAAGAAGTGCAAATGGTATCATCGGTAGCAACCAAGGTGCAAGCATTAAGATTACCATTAGGAACATATCATCACCTTTTACATTTCCAAAAAGACGGAAACTAAGTGAAATCAAACGAGAGAAGTGAGAAACAATCTCGATTGGGAACATTAACCAGTACAACCACCACACTGGGCCCATAAAGTGCTTAAAGTACTTAATAACACCCTGCTCTTTAATACCAACATAGTTATAGTATACAAATACTACTATAGCTAGTGTCAATGGCATCTCTAAAAATGCAGTTGGAGCTTCAAACCCAGGAACAATACCAATCAAGTTAGCGATACATACGAATAGACCTATAGTAGCCACAAGAGGAAGATATTTACGAGCATTTTCCTTACCCATAACATCTGTTCCCATCTGTAGCACACCACCAACATAGGCTTCCATCAGGTTCTGCGTACCCTTTGGAACTAATTGTAAGTTCGACATAGCAACTCTCACCAATAGCATAGCAAGACCAGCTGATAACAGCATGTGAGTTATATAAATAAAAGACTTATCATGAGAAATAAGACCGAAAAACGTAAACAATTCTGGCATAGAAGAGCTCCCTATCTAAAATAAATTACGTGATTATAATCAAACTTGCATTAAATTATTATAATATCAGATAGTTTTTACAAAGTTTTTTAGATATTTTGATATAGTTATAGATATTGACTACTAATTAGGAGAACATATGATTTTATTAAAATCTACACTACTACTCTTCTTAACAGCCAGTGCACTTCTTGCTACACCTCAAAACAAACAAAAAAGTCTACCGGCAGATGTTATTAAAATGGGAGAAAGAGGTTCAAAACAACTCACACAAACACTAGAAAAGCAGATGAACGTAAAACTAAAAAAGCTTGGAACAAAAAAGAGTATGAAATTTTGTGCTGATGAAGCATATAGAATCACTAAAAAGGTAAATAAGAGACTTCCAAAAGGTGTAAGAGTGAAACGTATCAGTTCCAAATATAGAAGTCCAGCAAATGCCCCATCAAAGAATGAACTAGCAGTTTTAGAATCATTTCAAACACTCCAAAATGCGAACATTATTTTGCCAAAACAGTTGATACAACAAATAGACTCCAAAACCTACAACTATTATAAACCTATAGTTATTCATAATAAAACTTGTTTAGAGTGTCATGGGACAATAAAAGATGTAGAATTAAGACGTGCTATAACTTCAAGGTATCCTCTTGACTCAGCAACAAACTATAAACTTGGAGATTTAATAGGAGCTTTTGTTGTCACTGTAAAACGCAAATAGCCTGGGGCTATTTAGCGAACTCTACAGCTCTACTTTCACGAATTACATTTACTTTTATTTCACCAGGGTATTGAACTTTTTCCTCAATCTCTTTAGCTATCTCTCTAGCCATTAAAATTGATTCATCATCATTTACCAAGGTTGCGTTTACAATAACCCTTACCTCACGACCTGCATTTATTGCATAGGCCTGTTTCACACCTGTATGCATTGATGCAATATCTTCTATCTCAGTTACACGTTTTAAAAAACTCTCGAGTACTTCTCTACGGGCTCCTGGACGGGCAGCTGAAAGTGCATCTGCAGCACAAACCGCTCCAGACTCTACAGAAGCTATCTCTTCATGCCCATGATGAGCATATATTGCGTTTATTACAACAGGATCTTCATTATATCTGCTACAGACCTTAACACCTAAATCAACATGATTTCCATCATGATCATGTGTAAGTGCTTTTCCTATATCATGTAAAAGCCCCGCTCTTCTTGCTAGAACTGGATCACCACCCATCTCAGATGCCATTATTCCAGCCAAGTGTGCCACTTCAAGAGTATGGGCTAAAGCATTTTGTCCATAACTTGCCCTGTAACGTAAACGACCAATTAACTTCATAAGCTCTGGGTGCATCACACCAATCTTCATATCAGCAATCAACTCTTCACCCTCTGACAGTAAAGAAGATTCAAACTCATCTGAAACTTTTTGAAATATCTCCTCAATTCTAGCGGGTTGAATTCGACCATCTTCTATGAGAAGTTGCAGTGTTTTAGTTGCAATCGCTCTTCTATAGAGATTAAAACTACTAACCAATATAGTATTTGGTGTATCATCTATAATAATATCAACACCCATAAGTGTCTCAAGTGCCTTTATATTTCGGCCCTCTTTACCAATAATACGCCCCTTTAATTCATCGTTGTCAAGATGAACTAGGTTTGTCAGTCTCTCAGATGCAAACTCCCCTGCATAACGGCTTGTCGCTTGTGCCAAAATAAAATTGGCACTCTTCTCACCCTCTTTTCTAGCTTCATTCTCATAGCGTCTTACTATGTGAGCAATCTCTCCTCGAGACTTATCCTCTATATTTTTTAGCAAAATAGCTTTTGCTTCATCCTGTGTCATGCCAGCACTATGTTCTATCACATGCACTGCTTCATCTATCTTAGTCTCATACTTATTCTTTAATGAGTTTAAAGATTTTTCATTTCTCTCCAAATTAAGCTTTTTGGATTTAATAATGTCACTCTCAGCGTGTATTCTCTCCTCTTCGCTCTGCTTATAACGTTGAAAAACTTGCTCTTTTCTTATTAAATCGTCTTCTCTTTGATGTAGGTTGGCTTTAGCTCTCTCTTTTGCACTTTCGTACTGCTTCGTCGCCTCTAATTCGATCTCACGAGACTTAATATGGGCGCGTTCCAATAAAGTCTGCGCCTCATTTTCAATAGCATTTGCTTTTGCTTTTGCCTGTTCTGTGTAAACATCAAAGTTTGCACCAGTTAATTTTTTAGAGATGAAAAAACCGATAACCCCACTAACAGTGGCTATACCGCCACCCAGTAGTATCTCGTTTAACATCTATTATTTCCTCTTTTTGACTCTAGCCATCACCTTTGTTGGTGTTAAGAGTATATCCCCTGCGACATCATATGAGTCGCAAATAGGCTCTTTTGTGTGACAAAACTCTTGTTGTATAAAAATAGTATGTGGTCTCTTTTGTAATTTTTCAAAGAAACGATCATACATCCCTTTTCCAAAACCAACTCTTTGTAAATTTCCATCGACTCCAACTACAGGAACAATGGCTATATCAATTTTATTTATATTTCTATTTGTATTTCCCGCTTCAAAAATTCCAAACTTTTTTTTCTTAAGCGGTAATCTAAATGGTACCATCTTAAAACTTTTGCCTTGCATAAATGGAATAAAAATGTGATTGTTTCGTCTTGTTTTGATAAGAACTTTTAAAATATTCGCTTCCATCTTAAGAGGATGATAAAAAAGTATTTTTGCATTTTTTATCCCTTTTAATTCCTTAAGCAGACGCTTGTTAAGTAGAGAATTTCGATAGGTAAGATTATGTTCTGGGCTATTTTTTATCTTTTGTAGACAATTTTTTCTAAATAATGTTTTCGTAAGAGTCATATAAATTCTTTAAGATATAATTTCAGATATTTTAACATTAAAACAGATAAAGGTATATAACTTCATGCTAAAAACTTCTATTCTATCAACTTTACTAACATTTAGTCTACTCTTCCAAGCATGTTCTAGTGATAATGAATCAGATGCTAATGATATGATTGCAACTAATGAGTACGTTTTAACCGCGATTGATAATACTCAATACGTTGTAAAAAAAGAGACAAATGGATTTAGTCTCGAAAATGCTCAGGGTAAAGTAGTAATATTTGACATATTTGCTACCTGGTGTCCCCCATGTAAAGCTGCTGCATCACATCTAACTTCTCTTCAAGAGAAGTATAAAGAGAATCTAGTGATAGTGGGTGTTACAATTGAAGATGATATCTCTAATGAGAAACTTCAAGAGTTCCGTAAAATGTATGATGCCCATTATATACTCATAAACTCAGACCAAAACCGTCGTTTAATTGAGGATATAGCAAGACATTTAGAAGTTGGAGAGAGGTTTCCAATTCCATTGATGGCAATGTATCTAGATGGAAAACTTATAAATCACTATCTTGGTGCTATAGAAGAGGAGTTTGTTGAGAGTGATATCAAAAGAGCATTAGGTCTGTAGATGTTCGGTTTTATAAAAAAATCCCTTAATAAAACTGTCGATGCGATAAAAACAGTTGCTCCAAAGAAAAAAATCTCTTTCACAAAAGATGAACTTGAAGATATTTTACTAGAAGCTGATGTTGAATATGATCTAGTAGAAATTATTCTAGAGCAGACATATCAGGAAAAAATCACCCGTGATATTCTTCGCTCAAAACTCTTAGCTACTCTTGCATATACAACATATAAAGAGCCTGAATATACAGCTCCTTTTGTTGAACTTATCGTAGGAGTAAACGGTGCAGGAAAAACAACAACAATTTCCAAATTAGCACTACGCTATAAAAATGAGGGGAAAAAAGTAATTCTTGGGGCTGGCGACACCTTTCGTGCAGCTGCTATTGAGCAGCTTACACAGTGGTCACAGAAACTAGACATTCCTATAGTCTCTTCCAAACAAGGGCATGACAGTTCTGCTGTGGCATTTGACACAATTGACTCTGCAAAGTCAAAAGGTTTTGATAATGTTATTATCGATACAGCTGGTCGTCTTCATACTCAAACAAATCTTGCAAATGAACTCAAAAAAATCAACCGTATTTGCGATAAGGCACATCCTGGTTCACCGCACAGAACTATACTAATTATAGATGGTACACAAGGTAACTCAGCTATCGCTCAGGCAAAAGCATTTAATGAGATGATAGGGATTGACGGTATTATTATTACAAAACTCGATGGAACTGCCAAAGGTGGTAGCGTTTTTAGTATTGCTTATGCACTTGAACTTCCTATACTCTATGTTGGAACAGGTGAACAGCCAGAAAATCTCACTCCATTTGATAAGTATGAGTTTGTTGATGGTCTACTCGATGCTCTATTTGTTGAAGAAGAGTAGAGTAAAAATCTAAACATATGGCATTTTGCCATATATTTTCAACTCTATTCTCAAACTAAGTAAAATACTCCCATATATACAGTACAAGGCAAAACTATGGCGAAGAAAAAAATACTTTTTGAGTGTCAACACTGTGGATTAACAACTCCAAAGTGGATGGGAAAATGTACGAACTGTGGTGCCTGGGACTCATTTGTTGAACTCAATGAACATCAACAAGAAGTAGTTAAACAGACTAAATCCACAAGTGCGAAATCTACAAAAGCCCTCAGCATAAATGAGGTAGTTGAAGAGGAGATATTTAGATACTCTTCACTAGACAGTGAACTTGATACTGTATTAGGTGGAGGTATAGTCCCTGGCTCTTTAACACTTATCGGTGGAAGTCCAGGTGTTGGTAAATCGACACTGCTTTTAAAGGTTGGTTCAAACATCGCTTCAACTAATAAAGATGTACTCTATGTTACAGGAGAAGAATCAACTTCTCAAATTAAACTTCGTGCAAACAGACTCAAATCAAATCATGATTCACTCTACCTTTTGAGCGAAATTAGACTAGAGCAAATTTTAGTAGAGTTAGAGCATAGAGAGTATGACTTTTTAATTATCGACTCCATTCAGACAATATACTCTGAGAGTATAACTTCGGCACCAGGTTCTGTAACACAGGTAAGGCAGATTACATTTGAATTGATGCGTATAGCAAAAGAGAAAAATATCGCTATCTTCATAATCGGTCATATCACTAAAGAGGGCTCTATTGCAGGGCCTAGAGTACTAGAACACATGGTTGACACTGTACTCTATTTTGAAGGTGACAGCTCTCAAGAACTTCGAATACTTAGAGGTTTTAAAAACCGTTTTGGACCAACAAGTGAAATAGGTGTATTTGAGATGAAATCCCAAGGTTTAGTCTCAGCAACAGATATCGCATCACGCTTTTTTAACCGCAACTCAGAGCAACCGGGTTCAGCACTTACAGTTATAATGGAGGGCTCCCGCCCTATAATACTAGAAGTCCAAGCTCTTGTATCTGAATCACATACTCCTAACTCAAAACGCCAAGCCACAGGTTTTGATAATAACAGACTAAACATGCTTTTAGCACTTCTTGAGAGAAAACTTGAAATCCCCCTCTCTGGATACGATGTATATATTAATATTACAGGTGGAATAAAAATAACAGAAACAGCTGCAGACCTAGCAATACTTGCAGCAATTATTAGTAGTTTTCGTGATCGTGCAATCTCAAAAGAGACAATATTTATAGGAGAGGTTTCACTTGTCGGTGATGTTAGGGAAGTATATGCTTTGGACGCTAGACTTAAAGAAGCAAAACTACAAAACATCTCTAAAGCACTTGTTGCTAAAAAACCTTTAGAGAAAACGCTATTAAAAACATTTGTAGTAGATGAAGTCACAAAACTTTTAGAATGGTATTAAATTCAGCATTAAAAAGAATTTTTTATCTATAAAAGTTGTATAATTGCAAAATATGTAACAAAAGGTAAAATATGATAGATGCACAATTCCGAAGTGAAGAGAGATACTCGAAAATTTCTATAGCATACGAGGGAAAAGAGGAAGGCAGTAAAGTTTGTGGTGTAATTGATAAAATCACTGGGAAATATGACATGCAACC
>JANTGV010000013.1 GCA_024762745.1 Sulfurimonas sp.
GACCCTTTGCTTGGTCCGCATTTAGGAAACTAGGTGTTAAAAGTGTGGCTGTAAGTGCCACAGTTGCAAGAATTTTTTTCATAATGATATTTTCCTCAAAAATTGAATTTGAAAAATTATAACTACTAAAATATAATCAAAACTTAATTTGTAAATTATATATATTTATCTAAAGGCTATTTTAAAATAGCCTTAGAGTTTTGTAAATTGATTTTTTTCTACTTCTGCTAAGACTTCAGATGACATCTCTTTTACTATATTGGCTACATTACTAACTTCATCAGCTGTAGTAGCGTTTGCTTGTGTTGAATTATCGACTTCTGAAATGGCATGATTTACCTTTGCAACACTCTCACTTTGTTCCTCAATACTTGAGCCTATGTCTGTAATAGACTGAGTTAATATACTGATATTTGTATTTATCTCTGATAGAGACTTTTGTGTTCTCTCAGCCAGTTTTCTTACCTCATCAGCAACAACTGCAAAACCGCGACCATGCTCACCTGCACGTGCAGCCTCAATTGCTGCGTTTAAAGCGAGTAGGTTTGTCTGATCTGCAATATCACCAATAATCTCTATAACACTTTTTATATCACTTGATTGTGAAACAACTTCTCTTGTTTTATCAGCTGTTTCTTCTATAGACTGCGTAATAGTTGCCATTGAAATAGAGGTACTCTCAAGTGATTTTGCCTGTTCAACTGTTGATGTACTTAAATCATGCATTTGAGATTGGAGGAATTCAGATTTATCTAAAAGCTCAGTAGAAGAGGAGTAAGATGTGTTGAGGGTTTTTGTAATGGCATCACCAAGAGCATTAATACCATCAACAACTTTTTTACTCTCTCCCGAAACTGAACTATCTAACTCTATTTTATCTATGTAGTTGTACTTAGTGTACTTATCAAGTCCCGTTAAGATATCTTTCATAATTTTAGACTGGGCATCAAGCATTTTATTGATAGTTTTCGCAAGTGTATAGATTTGAGGGTTTGAAGCCTGTGTTTTTACTCTACAGTTGAACTGTCCCTGCTCCACCTTATTCAGTGTTAAAATAGCTTCACCAACACAGAGCATATCATCTTCGGTCGCACTGTTGATTTTATCTACATTTGCATTTACCATGTTTCCGATCTCAGCCATCTCATCACTACCAGGGATGTCTATTTTTTCGATAACGTTTTTTTCACGGTTGAGGTAGTCTAAAAACTGTTTAATACCAAGAGATATTTTTTTCACTGAAACAGAGATGTTTCTGCTTGTCATAAAGGATAAAAATGCTGTTAGAAGTGTTATAAGTGCTATGGTAACACTAAACATCACTAGTCTTGTAAGCTCGGTATTATATTTTTCTGATGCCTCATGAGCGAGATTTTGAGATATATAATCATCCACTTTTTTAAGAAGATTTATTTTTTGTGTAATTGTGTCAAACCAGTACTCTGCGTTTGTATTAAACCCGCTTCCTGTTACTGACTCAGTAAGTAGCTTTCTCATACGGTTTACTTCATCAATGGCTTCGCCTTGAAGCAGATTGTTCTTATAGGAGACTAGCTCATCACTTGCAAGGGTTGTAAAACTGTTCATATATGAGTTCTGCTCTGATATAAGTAATTCTAACTTGGCTTTTGCACCCTTGGCAAACTTGTCATTTGCAAATGTCATACTTCCAACAGCTCTCTCAATCCCTGCTCTCTCTTTAGATTGAAGGAAGTTATAGTAAGAGATAGTGCTATTTGCTAATTCGCTATCAACAGCTTGTTGAGATGTTTGCGCTATAAATGCTATGAAGGAGCTATGTAGAGAGGTATAGTACGTTATCGCGCTTTTAATTGAAATATTTTGAGCTGAAACATCTGCTCTGATTGAGTCTATTTTATTTAACTCTTCAAGAATCTGTTTGAGGTCACTATCTAATTTTTGTAAAAGAACAGCATGAACTTCTGAATTTTCTATGTATAGCTTGAGCTCTTCGATAGCTTTATCAGTACGTTCTCTCTGCTCTTGTAACTTCTGGGAAAATTTTGTACCCTTAGAACTTAGAAATCCTGCAGTTGCACCGCGCTCTTTTTGTGACTCATGAACATACAGGGATATTTTTGCATCTAGTTTTGCGATAGTATCAAAATTACTATACATATTTTTTTTCTCTATATGCTCTGAAATAACAAGTGCAGATATGAACAAAATAGTAGCAATAGGAATGATAACATTTATAAGCAGTTTGTTTTTAATACTGATATGTGTTAAGAAGTTCATTATCTCTCCTCTCTTCGCATCTGTTCATAGAGTTTCTCATGCTCTTCGACCTCTTGTGCCGATGCTTTTCTTCTGCAAGAGACATACCCTTTGGAGCCATCACATGATGAGAAAGGAAATACGGTGGCGTAGACCCAGTAGTAACCGCCATTTTTTGCCAAATTCTTAACAAAGCCCCTCCATTTGTTACCACTTTTGACAGTTTCCCATAAATCTTTAAACGCAGCCTTCGGCATATCAGGGTGTCTTGCAATATTATGTGGTTGACCTAGAAGTTCTTCAATGGTATAACCGGAGTATCTACAAAACTCATCATTAGCAAAAGTGATTTTTCCTTTAGAGTCTGTTTCGGAAACCAAAAAATCTTTGCTATCTAGCACCAATTCATTGTTATTTGGGATAGGCACTTTGTACTCCTTAAAGTAGTATGTTTTTCTGTATCAGTATACTTGTTGTATAGTTAAAATAAATTGAAGTTTAACAATTAAGAAATTTCATATTTGGTAGACAATGGGCGTAGTTTTGGCATTTTAGGATATTAATAGTATAATAACTGCTTATTGAAAACCTAGGAAAATATATGAGACACTTTTTAACGTTAAAAGATTTTACAAAAGAAGAGATTTTAGAGATTATAGATCTCGGTCTTGAGATAAAAAGAGATTTAAAAACGGGTATTTATAAAGATGAGTTGAAAAAACAGACCTTAGCGATGATTTTTGAAAAAAGCTCAACGAGAACACGTGTTAGCTTTGAGACAGGAATGTTTCAGTTGGGTGGGCATGCACTCTTCCTTTCGAACCGTGACATCCACTTGGGTCGTGGGGAGCCTGTAAAAGATACGGCGAGAGTAATATCAAGTATGTGCGATATGGTTATGATACGTACTTTTGAACATTCGATGATAGAGGAGTTTGCAAAGTACTCTAAAGTTCCGGTAATTAATGGTTTAACAGACTCCTATCATCCTGTACAGCTTTTGGCTGATTATATGACTATGGTTGAGTATGGAATAAATGAGAATGCAGTTGTGGCATATGTGGGTGATGGCAACAATATGACACACTCATGGATGATGTTAGCAGCAAAAATGGGCTTTGAGCTGAGAATAGCAACACCTAAAGGGTATGAAGTCGACGCTGATGTTTTAAAAGATGCTATGAAACTTGCAAAAGAGAGTGGAGCGGTTATAAAGATATCAAATGATCCAAAAGAGGCGATTGCAGGGGCGACAGTTGTCACTACTGATACTTGGGCATCAATGGGTCAAGAGGAAGAAAAAGAGAAGAGAATAGAAGACTTTAAAGGCTATATGGTAGATGGGCTCATGATGTGTTTGGCTAAAAAAGGGGCTAGGTTTTTACACTGCTTGCCTGCATATCGTGGACAAGAAGTTTCAGAAGAGACGCTTGAGGAGCATTCAGAAATTGTTTTCAATGAAGCTGAAAATAGATTACACGCCCAAAAAGGTCTCATGGTTTGGTTAGATAAAAAAAGGAAATAATCAGATGAAATTTATAGTAGCAGTATTGGTAATTGTCAGTAGTTTGTTTGGAGCGAAGGTTGTCAATGTTGAGGAGAAATTTCAACAGTCACAAAGCTGTAAAGCTTGTCATATGCATATAGTTACTGACTGGGAGAAGTCGTGGCATGCCAAGAGTCATTACAATAGTGATGAGTATTTCAAAGCGACTATAGATTACGTCAGTAGAAAAACAAGAAAGAGTCTTAATAGTGTGAAGGTTCAGTGTGCAACTTGTCACAATCCAAGAATCTCCGTAACGACTACAGATATGGATTATGAAATAGATGCTGTTATGGGACTTGATAAGGAATCAGATGTTAATAAGGCACTTGAGAGTGATTCAATCAATGAGGGTATAAACTGTGTAGTTTGTCATAATATAGACAAAATACATACAGATAAAGATAAATCTAAACGCGGTATAAATCGTGTAGAGTGGACAAAATCTGGGCATATGAGTGGACCTTATGATGATGCAAAATCCCCTTATCACAAAGTAGAACATCGTGACTTTATGGATAAAAAATCTGACCAATTATGTTTTGTTTGTCATGCTAATGATAGAGCAGTGGGTGGCATGGTATTTACAAATATGGAAAAAGAGTACAAAAAGAAGGGAAAAAAAGGGTGTGTAGATTGTCATATGGGTCCTAAAAAAATGGGTGTTGCAGCAACTCTACCTATTGATGGTGGGAAAGTGAAGAAGAGAATGGTGAGAAGTCATAAATTTGAGGGTGCACATATAGCAAACCTTCTAAAGGACTCTCTTGGTCTCAAGTTATCACAAGAGGGGAAGAATATTCTTGTTTCAATATTAAATCCACTGCCACATAATGTGCCAAGTGGATTTGGTGCAAGAGAACTTATTTTAGAACTTAAGTATAAAAAAGACTCAAAAAAGTTGGATACTAAGATGATTTCACTAACAACGCACTATACATCTAAAAGAGGCAAGCCTACAATTCCACATTTAGCCGTAGAGGCTACGAAAGATTTAAGTATTCCTGCAAATGGAAAAAAAGTTATAAAAGTTGCAAAAAATAGAGAAGCTTCGAGTGTTGAAGTAAAACTCTACTATCGTCTTGTAAATGATGAAGTACGTAAGATATTGAAGTTAAAAGGTGACATTTGGTCGAAAAAAACTTTAATTACAACTAAAAGATTAAACCTAGAGTAGTTAGAGTCAAATTTGACTCTATATCCACCCTTTAGAGTCTTCTAACATGGCACTGTTGTTGGTGTTATAAGCCTTGATGATTTGTGAGATTAATTTTGTTCCAGCTTCAAAGTAAGTGTTTGGATTTATGTTTTTTATATCATTTGTAAATTTATTTTTTGCAAATTTCGTGTAGGCATTTGAAGTTTTGTTTACTGAGGCAATTTCAGCAGTTATAGTTGATGAGAGTTTATCTGGATATTTAGATATAAGTTTTTTCATCTCAGATTGTAGTTGCTCATTTAAAGTTCTTACTTCATTTATCAAAACACCTATCTTAGCTAGTTCGTTCTTATCTCTTGAACCTTTGGCTGCTAGCCCTGAGCCGAAACCACGTAGCTGACCTACATACTCTGTCATAGGAAGCATAATCTCCATCATAATAACTGAAGCCTCTTGTCCAAATGGATTGAGCTCTTTAGTTGATCTTTTACTGATAGTCTGAGCAAGCATTAAAGTCTGTCCTATCTGTTCTGTATAGTTTGAAAACGCAACACTTGATTCTTGTTTGAAGGCTTTATTGTTAAGTTTAATAAGTGATTGAGAGATTGCAGTGGCACGTGAGTTGATAATAGGATCAGCTGCCATAGGAAGAGACTCCATGATACCAATAGCTTTTTTCATCTCTTGTCTATTTGTATAGACAAGGAGTAAAGCTGCAGTGTTACCATTCATGTATGAGTTGGTTAAACCCCTCGTCTTTTGTGTAGCTATCACCAAATCCTTAAGACTTCCAATATATACACTGCTGTCTGCCTGTTCACTATTACTAAATAATGACTTTGCTTCTAAACTAAAGATTAGAAACATAAATACCAAAACTATACGCATAAAATTAATTCTCCTTGATTAATAAAATAAAACGATAACAAAATTTAGCAAAAAAATAGTTGAGTTAGACCAATGGCTAAATATTCTTAGTATTTTATTCCAGTTACACTTCTTAATTTCTCCATCATAGGTGCAGCGACTTCTTTCGCTTTGTCCGCACCACTTTGAAGTATTGCCCTGACTTCATTCTGATTGTTTTCATAATATTCACGTTTCTCTCTGAACTCTCTGAAATACTCCCACATTACTTCACCGAGATAGATTTTAAAATGACCGTGACCTTCACCGCCTTGTTTATACCTCGCCTCAAGTGCTCTAAGATTGTCACCCTCTAGGAAAAGTTTTGCCATATTGTAGACATTACAGTTTTCAAACTCTTTTGGCTCTTCCAGTGCTACATTTTCAGTAACAATTTTTTTAATTGTTTTAAGCTGTTTCTTCTCTTCGCCAAATATGTTGACAGTGTTTCCATAACTTTTTGACATTTTTTGTCCGTCAATTCCAGGAACTGTGGCTACACTCTCTTCTACTTTAAATTCAGGTATTGTTAAAATGTCTCCATACTGGTTATTGAATTTTACAGCGATATCTCTAGCGATTTCAACATGTTGAATCTGATCTTTTCCAACAGGAACTATCTCTGGAGAAAAAAGTAGGATATCAGCTGCCATTAAAACTGGGTATGAGAAAAGTGAATGGTTGGTTGCCATACCACGAGCAGTTTTGTCTTTATAGCTGTGGGCACGTTCAAGCAGACCCATTGGGGTAAATGAAGATAACATCCAGTAAAGCTCTAAAACCTCTTTTACATCGGATTGAACCCAGAAAGTTGATTTGTCTGGGTCAATTCCAAGAGCTAAGAAGTCTGTTGCAGACTGCATAGTCAGTCTTGACAACTTCTCTCCATCATTTACACTTGTCATGGCATGATAATTTGCTATAAAAGCAAATGTCTCACTGCTTTTTTGAGCATCGACCATCTGTTTTATAGAACCAAAATAATTTCCTATATGTAAATCACCTGAGGGCTGAATCCCTGTTAAAACTCTCATATACTATAATCCTAAATATTTTTAATCGTATTATACCAATCTCAGCTTTATTTAGTTACTATATGACCATATACGGAGAAGTTATTAACTTCTCAAAAACAAAGGATTTAAGATGAACTTACACATTCGTTCAAAAGATGTAACATTAACTGACAATACAAAAGCTCATATAGAAGGAGCTATAGCAGCATTTACAAAATACTCTTTGGATATTACTACTATAAACGCAACTATAGCTGCTGAGAAAAAAGGTGTTTCTGTTGAGTTCGATATTCATATTGCTCATGCACAGCCGGTTGTTATTAACCAGAGTGATGATGTTCTAGATGCGGCAATAGATTTAGCGATAGAGAGAGCAAATAAGGCTCTTCGTCGTCTTCATGACAGAATCAGTGCTCCGCAAAAAGGTTCTTTAAAAGACCTTGAAACTCTTGACGCATAGTCTTACTATATGCCATAGCGGCATATAGTCACCCTCTTTTATTTTAATCATAGGATATTTTTTGAAACTGTTTCTTCTCTATTTTTTCTTTTTCTCCTCTTTGAGCCTCGTTGCAGAAGATAGATATTCACTTAGAGCTGCTTATGGAGCAGCAACAACGAGTGATTTATCAGAAATATTTTCAGGTGATATACAAAAACCGGAATATGATTATAGAGTTTTTGCTTTGGATGGAGGCTACCTCCTGAAAAAGAACTTATTAGATATCCCACTCGATTTTTATTTAAACGGGGGTGTTGCATATTATGATGAAGATAGTGTGCAGGATAATGTTTTAGAGGCTACTCTTTATATAAAGTTTATTTACAATATAGATATCTGGAACAATAAATTGAGAGTAGGACTTGGTGAAGGGCTATCATATACAAATAGGTATTTACAGGTAGAGTATGATGAAGCTATAGCAGATCATGACGGACATTCGAAAGTTTTAAATTACTTAGATATAAGTCTAGATTTAGATATAGGGCGTTTAGTCAACTATGGACCTCTTTATGATACTTATATGGGTTTGTTAATTAAACATCGTTCAGGTATTTTTGGTCTTATTGGAGATGTTAAAGAGGGCGGTGCTAATTATTATGCCGTTTATGTAGAGAAAGTTTTTTAAAAGGAAGTATATATGTACGATTGGATTCTTTGGTTTCATGTAATTTCGTTCATCTCTTGGTTTGCAGTGTTGTTTTATTTACCTAGGCTCTTTGTTTACCATGCAGAGCATATAGATAATGCTGGTTTTGTCGAGGTTGTAAAAATTCAGGAGATGAAACTCTTTAAATATATTGGTGTACCGTCGATGTGGGCAACAGTAATAAGCGGTTTAGTTTTGGCCTATATGTTTGGTTTTTCCGGAAACGGATGGATACATGCAAAAATAACTTTTGTGCTTCTGTTGATGGTCTATTTTTTCTCAATGAATAAGTATAGAATAGAGTTCTTGGAAGATAGATGTGAAAAGAGTGGAAAGTTTTTTCGAATTTATAATGAAGTTCCAACTATTTTGATGCTTATTATAGTTGCAATGGTAGTTTTTAAGCCGTTTTAGAAACGGCTTACTTCTCTCCGCGTTTTTTTGCTTTAAATAGAAGAGGGGTTCCTGTAAAATCAAAGGCCTCTCTCATCTTGTTTACCAGGTATCGTCTATAGGTGAAGTGAAGACCACTTGGTTTATTCATAACGATTGCTATTTTTGGCGGTCTTGTCTCATACTGCGTTCCATAGTAAATTCTGATAACCTGTCCACTGACACTTGGGAGTGTGTGACGGCGAAGAGCCTTCTCTATTACTTCATTGATTTTTGAAGTTGGAATACGCTGTGAGTAGTTCTCGTTTATTTCTAAAATCATATCGTGAAGTTTATCAACTCTAAGGTGTGTTTGTGCAGAGAGAGTAATGATAGGGGCAAAAGATAAAAATTTAAATCTGTCACGCACCTCTTTTATAATTTTGTCATGCTCTTCTCGTTTAGAGATATCCCACTTGTTTAGAACGATTATACATGAGAGCCTATTTCTATCTACAAGACCTGCTATCTTCTCATCTAAATCTAAAAATGGTTCACTTGCGTCTAAAACAACAAGTGCCATGTTTGCGTTTTCAAGCATCTCGGTTGTACGCATAAGTGCATACTTCTCAATCCCTAAAATTTTACCACGACGGCGAAGACCTGCCGTGTCTACAAAAGTAATCTGTTTATCTTTATACTCAATAGTCTCATCAATAGGGTCAATAGTTGTTCCCGCAACAGCACTGACAACTGAGCGTTCTTCACCAAGAAGTGCATTTAAAAGTGAGCTTTTTCCAACATTGGTGCGACCGATAATCGCAATTTTTATATGATTGATGTCATTCTCATCAAACTCTTTTATGCGGTCATTGTTTCCAAAGATGGAGTCATCCTCTGTGATACCATCCATCTCATCCTCATCCCAGTAAGTATAACCGTCATCCTCTTCATGCTCTGTTATATTTGCAAAGAACTCCTCATCACTAATCTCTTCAGGTTCAATGACGTTTAACTCCTCTTCTTCCTCTTTGACAGTATCTTCTTCAGGAAGTTTTTCGCCTATCCACTCTAAGAGTTCTACAGTGTGTCTGTTGTGAGCTACAGAGATACCAAAGATAGCATCTGTTCCAAACTCATAGTAGTCCCAAAGCTTCTCTTTCATCTTATCATTATCTATTTTATTAACAACAAGAGCGATATCTTTGCCCATAGATTGAAGTTCGTAAAAGAGTTTTTTATCTTCATCTTCAGGAATCCCTTTTCCATCAACCATATAGAGAATGATATCTGCTTTGTAAGCAGCTTTGAGGGACATATCTTTTATCTTGTCAAAAAGTTCACAGCCCTTGTCAAGTCCACCGGTATCGAGAAGTTGCACCTCTTTATTCATGATAACTGCAGTTCTGCGTTTTACATCTCTAGTAGTTCCGGCGATATCAGCGGTGATAGCGTCGCGTCTTTTAACTAAACGATTAAAAAGAGAACTTTTTCCAACATTTGGACGACCAATAATGGCGATTTTTTTCATGAGAAGACCTTATGACTTGTGAAAGAATTAAATATTATTGAAATTATAGCTAAATATGAGAGGAATCTCTGTTTTCTCAAAAAGTTTACTTTTTGTAGCTTTAGGGGATTGTAGGGACCAGAGTCCCTGTTAGCATCATGGGTTTTTGCTCATGGTGCTAGTATATTTAATACGAAGGAAACTCTTGTTCTAAACTCTCAAGTGCTTGCTTAGATTGAAACTGCTGCCACAGAGCATTGTCATTTTGAAAACTTGATGGTGCACTTAAAGCTTTTTTGACTGCATCATTTACAGAAGATTCTGGAACTGCAACTAACATATAGATAGCTCCAGAAGGTGCATTCCACATGTCTACAGCTTTTGAGCCTTTTAAATCAACTTTTGCGACTTGTTTTGTAACTGCTGTTGTAACCATGTCAACAGTCTCTGCTGAACCATTTCCTGTTGCACGAGTAAAACCTTCTATTTTATCTTTTACCTGCGTTTGAACTTGTTGAGCTAAGTCGCTTCTTCCGTTCATAAGTGCAACTTTTCTCATGTGAGCAGTTCCCGCAGCACTTTTTTCAGCTATGCCGACACCTGCGTAAGATCCTTCTACTGCCGGAATACATGTCCATTTCGGAGCCATTACACCCTCTTGTTTACAGCCAAACTTCTCAACTGCTTTTACTTCTGGTTCTTTATCTGAACAGCCTGCGACAGTTAAAGCTATAAGCCCTGCTACTACTAGTGATGAAAAAGTTTTAAACATTTTATGTCCTTCATTAAATTCTTAAAGATTATACTAGCATACATCTTAATTAATAATAATTAACTTCTTTACTCCTTGGCATATTTAAGTATAATTGCGTTTATGAAATATTATGCATATGAAGAGTTCAAAAACGATACAAATTCTCTGATAAAAAGAGTAAAAGATTTTAATCCCCAAACAGTAGTTGGAATTGCAAGAGGTGGTCTCACTATGGCTCACTGCATAGCTGAGGGCTTAGATGTACGTGAGGTTCAGACACTTCGCACTGAACTCTATGACAAGAGTTGCAAACGTGATGAACTAAGTATATTTGAAACCTGTGCTTTTAATGATGTTCAAAGAGTTTTAGTTGTTGACGATATATCTGATAGTGGCGAGACACTTATGGCTATTATGAAGCATTTAGGGGAGAAATATAGCGAGGTAGAGTTTAA
>JANTGV010000014.1 GCA_024762745.1 Sulfurimonas sp.
ACTCTTAAGGCGACTCTGGGGACCTATACCTTGGATGATCGAGCTAGCAGCTATACTCTCTTTAGCTGTGCAAAAGTGGGAAGATTTTATCATTATTATGATTTTATTAGTCACTAATGTGGTAATTGATTTTTTACAAGAATCACGAGCACTAAGTGCGCTTAAAGTTCTTAAAGAGGAGTTGGTAAAAACCTCGTTGGTATTAAGGGATGGTAATTTTACAAATATTCAAACAGAATTTTTAGTTCCAGGCGATATTATAAAACTAAAAATGGGAGATATGATACCTGCCGATGTAAAGCTTGTTCAGGGTGAGTATCTTATGGTTGATCAATCAGCTCTAACAGGTGAATCTTTGCCTCTTAATAAATCTATTGATGATATAGGGTATGCAAACTCTATTGTAAAACAGGGAGAGATGCTTGGAGTTATTACAGAGACAGGAAACGGTACTTATTTTGGTAAGACTGTAGCCTTAGTTGCCAAAGCACAAAGAGAACAAAAAAGCCACTTCCAAAAAGCAATTCTTTCAGTTGGACACTATCTTATAACCTTAACAGCCATATTAATTGTAATAATTGTCATTGTATCGCTATATAGAGGAGATAGTGTCTCTGAGATTTTAAGGTTTAGTTTGGTACTGACTATTGCTTCTATCCCTGTAGCCATGCCTGCTGTTTTATCTGTTACTATGGCGATTGGTGCAATGAATCTTGCAAAAAAACAAGCTGTTGTCAGTCGTT
Source organism: Sulfurimonas sp. (assembly GCA_024762745.1). The sequence goes on from JANTGV010000014.1 coordinate 744, forward strand.
TAGCTGCCATTGAAGAGTTAGCTGGTATGGATACTTTATGTACAGATAAAACAGGTACATTAACTAAAAATAAAATGAGTATGAGAACAGTAGAGCCTTTTAATACTTATAGTGAAGATGATCTTATTAAATACGCTGTTTTATCAAGTAGAAGTGAAAATAGCGATCCTTTAGAACTTCCTATATTTCAATATGCAAGTAAAAAAAATATTCAAATAGGTGATGAGTATAAACTATTGAAATTCACTCCTTTTAATCCTGTGATAAAAAGAACTGAGGCCATTTATAATTTTATTGATAAAGAGTTTATAGTTACAAAAGGTGCTATACAAGTTATTCTTGAACTATGTAAAACTCAAAAAGATGATGACATTATCAGTCGTGTTGAAGAGCTTGCTAAAGATGGGTATAGAACGTTAGGAGTAGCCGTTCAATCAGGTATTGACAAAGAGTTTCAGTTTGTTGGTCTTTTATCTATGTTTGACCCACCAAGGGATGATGCAAAAGTGACTATTGAAGAGACTCATAAGCTGGGTGTAGATGTGAAAATGATTACTGGTGACAATATTTCAATTGCTAATCAAATTTCAAAACTTCTGTACATCGGTGATAATATCTTAGATAATAAAGAGTACGTTAAAAAAGATGAGTCTGAAATTATCGATATTATAGAAGATGCAGATGGCTTTGCGCAGGTATTTCCAGAAGATAAATATTATATAGTTGACAAGTTACAAAAAGCAGGTCATATTGTCGCTATGACAGGAGATGGGGTCAATGATGCTCCAGCACTTAAAAAAGCTGATGTTGGTATAGCAGTGTCGGGTGCAACTGATGCAGCAAGAGCTTCTGCTGATGTAATCCTGCTTACTCCAGGACTTAGTGTAATAAATAATGCTTTTAGAGAGGCTCGTAAGACTTTTTCGAAGATGCAGAGCTATTCTATATTTAGAGTTGCAGAGACCATTAGAGTTATACTGTTTATGACCTTAGCCATATTGGTATTTGATTTTTATCCGATTACTGCTGTTATGATTATTATGTTAGCACTTTTAAATGATATTCCGATTTTAACTATTGCATTTGATAATGTTAAAGTCTCTTCTAAGCCAATTAGATGGAATATGAAAGAGATATTAACTATTGCTACAGTACTGGGACTTTTAGGAGTAGTATCATCTTTTGTACTCTTTTATACTCTTGAGTCTTTGAATATTCCAAGAGATATGATACAAGCAATTATATTTTTAAAATTGGATGTTGCGGGTCATGCAACAATCTATCTTGCGCGTACTGGCGATAAACCATTTTGGCATAAGCCTTACCCCTCACTAACACTGTTTTTGACAGTATTCGCTACCCGTATAGTAGGTACACTTATAGCGGTTTATGGGGTGTTTATGGAGGCTATTGGATGGGAATATGCAGCTTACATTTGGATATATGCGACTCTATGGTTTTTTATTAATGACTTTGTAAAAATTCTTACTTATAAAGTGATGCGAAAAAATGCTCACGTAATTGGATAAAATATGATAAAGGAGAAAAGATGGATGTAATACAAAAAGAGTTAGAGAGTAGAAGATCTGAGATAAAAAAAAGTATGGAGCTTATTTTTAAAGCGAATATGAAGATAACTGATTGGGATGTACCTGAGCCTGATGATAGTGAGGCAGCAAATATTCTTCTAAAAATTTTACAAGAGACACTCGATGAGATCAAGGAAGATGTTGCTGCAGGGAAGTATGATTACTACTAAAAAGTTATAACCTTTTTTTAAATATTAAAATACTGAGGCTTACAAATGCAATAATAAAAGAAGAGAGAGCTAAATAGCTGTAGAGTAAGTCAGTAATCAGAGTGTGTTTTATAAGAAGTCCTCTTATTATTTCGATAAAGTAAGTAAAAGGTATGAAATAGCTAATCGGTCTGATATAGTCTGGAATTGCTTCTAATGGGAAAATAAATCCTGAGAGTAACATAGAAGGAACAATAATAAATATAGCGATAAACATAGCTTGTTGCTGCGTTTGTGATATTAAAGATATTAAAAGACCTAAGGGTATCATAACCGAGATATATATGAAGGCAAGCAAAAAGAGTGCTATATGTGAATCTGGAAGTGGAATTTCAAAAAAGTACCAGCCTACGGCTAGAATCAGATAAAAATCCAACATAGCAATAACAATATAGGGTGATATTTTTCCTATCACAAATGCTGTTTTGCTTATTGGTGTAACTAGCAGTTGCTCAAGAGTGTTTTTTTCTTTTTCTCTAACAACAGATATGCCAGTTAATATCAAGGCTATTTGCATGATTAATACGCCTATAACTCCAGGCAGGAAAAACCAGGTCTCTTTCTCATCAGGGTTAAAGAGTATCTCTGTATCCATAATAAAAGGTGTTTTAGCAATAACAACATTAGAGGCATTCTCATCTAAAAAATACATCTGTCCTGTTACTACTTCATCAGTTATACTTTTTGAATTGTACTTCATCGCTGTAGTTAAAGATGGCATAGTCCCATCTACATAAAATGTAATATGAGGCTGTTCATTTTCTACAAGCAGTGCTGAAAAATCAGAGCCTATATGAAGTCCGGCTTTAGCCCGACCTGAGCGAATCTCTTCTTGCAGGGAGTCTAAACTGTCAACTTTATATAAATCAAAATAACCCTCATTCCCAATTTCTGTATCAATTATCATAGTGAAAAAAGAGTGATCTTCATCAAAGTAAGCCATTTTCATATTTTCAGGTTCAAGCTTTAGCGCTAATCCAAAAAGGATAAGAAGCAGTAGAGGCATTACTAGAATAAGAGCTATTAAACGTGGGTCACGACGAAGTTGGAGTAGTTCTTTTTTAATTATTGCCCATATCATAACGCTTTATCCTGTGTTAATGCGATAAATACATCTTCTAAATCAAGAGAACTCTCTTTCAATTTTTCTTTAGAGTGGAGTTTATCTTTTAAAATCTCTTCTATCATCTCTATATTACATTCAGATTTTACCATGATACGAAGTTCATTACCAAACTGATTTATCAATACGATATCTTCAATTTCTGATAAATATTGCATAGTTAGTGGCGTATAAGCAAGATTGACACTAAAAAGACGAATATCACCAAGAGACTCTTTGATAGTTGCCGGTGTTCCTTGGGCAACTATATCACCCTGTGCTAAAAATGCTAATTTATGGCAACGCTCAGCCTCTTCCATATAGTGGGTAGTCACAAAGAGAGTCTTTCCCTCCTGACTCAGTGCATAAAAATCATCCCAGAGCAGTTTTCTTGTCACTGGGTCAATACCTGCAGTAGGTTCATCCAAAAACAGCACTAAAGGATCGTGTGCTAATGCACAGACTAACGCAAGTCTACGTTTATAACCTCCAGAGAGTGAACCCGCTTGTGTATCTTTGTACTGTTCCAAGTTGTAACGAGATAAAAGAGTATTTAACCTTGAGTTGTCTGTAACTCTATACATCTTGGCATAAAATTCTACGTTTTCCCAGACCGTTAACTCTTCATATTGTCCAAAAGATTGCGCAACATATCCAAAAATGTTTTTTGCTTCTTCAAGAGGTTTATTGTTAAGTGTAATAGTCCCGCCATCACTTTTTAAGATACCGCACATCATACGGATGAGCGTAGTTTTTCCTGCCCCGTTTGGACCCAATAGACCAAAAATCAGACCTTTTGGAATATCTAGTGTGACATTGTTAATGACATTTGTATGAGAGAATACTTTCACTATGTTTTTTATCTTTATCAATTATCTCCCCTAAATATATAAAAATTATGATAGATGATTTTAATTATAGCTCTTTTAAATTTTATATTGAGTTAAGTGCTAAAATTATGAAATCTATTTATCACATTTTTGTGCTAATTGTTTGCTAATACTTTAGCGTTAAAATACGCTATCTTAAAACAAAGGAATAATATGAAAAAGATTATTACAGTAACACTATTAGTAGGAGCTTTAGCTTCTAGCGCATTTGCTCACCACATGGCTACTTATGAGGATGCAGGAGTTAATATTCCTACAAGTTCACCACATTTAGATATGGTGTTTTAGAACTACTCAATTTTTAAGTTTTAAATTGAGTAACGACACTCTGAGTGGGTGTCGTATGATTGATTTTAGTTCATCACTTCGTTAATAACTGGAGCAATAATAGACATAGCTGAATCATCTTCGATTACTTTTTTTAGCTCTGCTTCTGTAGTTATAGTCTCGATTTTAGTAATCTCTTTATTTAAAATATAAACAACAGCAATTTTTTCAACATCCATACCTTCTCTATAAGGTGCGGCAACTGCTTTATCATCTAAAAGTAGTACTGTGTGTTTGAAATCTTTAAGACCAGGCATGATAAATATACTTCTAATCAGTGAGGGAGCAGCACTTACATCAGCGATAAACTGCGCATTGTTGTCTTCTAGGTAAGAAGATGCTTGAGTGTTAAAAAAGTCATTACAAATATGTGCACCATCTTTTGAAAAAGCAAATATAAGTTTATATGTGTTTGCGTTTAAGCCGTGAGTTTTTTCAAACTGATCGTTTAGCTTTAAATCAGCAATACTCTGTCCAACAACTAGCTTAGGTTTAACGTTCTCTTCAACTGCACTTGAACTACATCCTATAAGTAAAAAAGTAGTCAAAATTCCTAATAATATTTTTTTCATGTTCTCTCCAAGAGTTTTATTTTATGCAATAATACATAAATAAAGTTAAGCGATAAACTTTAAAGAATTTATTGTAAAATTTCACAAATAAATTTAAGGATAGATATATGGCATGGGCTACAGCAAGACATATTTTAGTTGATAGTGAAGCAAAGTGTAATGAGTTGAAAACTGAGATAGAAAACGGTACTGATTTTGGTGAAGTTGCAAAAGCGAACTCAACATGTCCTTCATCTGCTCAAGGTGGGGACTTAGGTAAGTTTGGACCGGGACAGATGGTTCCAGAGTTTGATAAAGCTGTATTTAGTGGAGATGTAGGTGTAGTTTATGGGCCTATTCAAACACAGTTTGGCTATCACTTATTAGAAGTGACTGGAAGAGGATAAACCGCGTTTCATGGTAAAAGTATCTGCAATCCAGATGAGTATGAGTGAGGATAAAAACTCTAATACCGCTAAGGCTGAACGATTAGTTCGTGAGGCTGCGTTTAATGGTGCACAGATTATACTTCTACCTGAACTTTTTACCTCTCTTTATTTTTGTAAAGATATGGATGAGAAGTACTTTTTATTGGCAGAACCTCTTAAAAACAACTCTCTAATAGAACAGTTTTCAGATTTAGCCTTAGAGCTAAAAATAGTTATATTAGTGAGTTATTTTGAAAAAAGTGATAAAGACTATTTTAATTCACTTGTAGTTATAAATGCAGATGGAACTGTGATGGATAACTACCGTAAAACACATATACCTGATGGTCCAGGATATGAGGAGAAATTCTATTTTAAACCTGGAGACAGTGGCTTTAAAGTTTATGATACTGCGTTTGGTAAGATTGGCGTCGGTATCTGTTGGGATCAATGGTTTTGTGAGACAGCACGTGCTTTAACACTTATGGGTGCTGAGATTATTTTTTATCCGACTGCTATTGGGAGTGAGCCTGAAGTTGGTATAGACTCTAAAGAGCACTGGCAGAGAGTGCAGATGGGGCATGCTGCTACAAACACTGTTCCTGTTGTTGTAGCAAACCGTTTTGGAAAAGAGCTAGGAGTGAGTTGTGAACTTACTTTTTATGGTTCCTCTTTCATAACTGATTATACCGGTGCAAAGATAGCTGAAGCAAGCCGAGATAAAGAGGAGATACTTTACGCCAACTTTGACTTAGAAGAGAATGCAAGACAAAGAGAGTACTGGGGACTTCTTCGTGATAGGAGAGAAGAGACCTATGGGATTCTTTGTAAAAAATAGACTCCATTAAAAAGGCATCTTAGACATAATAATCTCCTGCTGGTCAACATACTGTTGACAGTCATTACCACCAAGTTTTATGCAGATCTCCTGCCACTCTTTTGAGTGCCCCTCATCTTTAGTATGCATATGTCCAAGTTTGAACATCAGGGCGTGAGCATACTCATGAGCAATAACGCTATTAATCATATAGTCCATACTCTCTTTCATGACCTTTTTGTTAAGATAGATCTTTATCTCTCCATTTTCATAAGAGGTGAGTCCATAGAGTCTGCCCTTAAATTTATCGGTAACGATTAGTGGTACTCTGAACACAAAGCCAAAGTTTTTTTGCATATGGTGTAGCACCTCCTGCTCTTTTTCCAATATCAGCTGTTTGTAACTCTCAGGTAGTTTACTGTTTTTAAAAGAGTATGAGTTGTAAAAGTTATATATAAGGATGAGAAGTGAGACCAAGATCAGAGATGCGAATCCGATTTCAAGTTTTTTTTGTAGCATTGAGGCTCATTCCGCTTTTAATTCCATAAGCTTCTTTTTCCCTTTTTCCAGATGAAAAGTTATGAGTTCGAGTTCCTCTTTTATTAAAGCTCTCTTCTCTTGGTCTGATTCAAACTCTAATTCTTGAAGCATTTGAACTCTCTTTTTTTTGAGTTTAGTGAGAAGAGTCTTGAGAGATTTCTTTTTACTTTTGAGTTCAAAATTTTTCATATTGAGAGACTTCAATACATTTTGTATAAATTTGTTAACACCCATACCTAATCCTTTTTCTCCAAGATCTCTTCAACTTCGCTCTGGGTCATGTTTATATCTTCATGAATATTGTTCAGGTCACTACTCTGTGCTATAAACAGAATTTCTGCCATATTACAGAGTTTGTTACTGATGTTGTAGGCATAAACACTGTCATTCATTAAAGAGGTGGCCATCTGGTTTGTTATTTTCTTAGACCTGATAAGCTCATCAAGAGTACCATTAGCTGTAATATCATGTTTTTGAGTATTTATTCTAACTTTTGAGAGTAACAAAAGGGTTACATCCTCTTCATCTGAGGTAGCGATTATATTGATATTTCTAAGCAGACCTGCGATATTCATTCTAATATTTGAGTACTGCTCTTTTATGTATTTGTTTGGGTGAGTAGAGTATTTTACAATATTTTTTTGTAGATGTTTTGTGTTTTTTATGGCTTCAACCATATCTCTGTTTGCTAGTTTTATCTTATAAAGCTCTTCAATATATTCAGGACTCATACCAGCTTGTGCCTTTGCACTGAAGTCAATGATGTCTCCATATATATCTTTGATTTTATGATGGTAAAACTCTTCTATATCAATATACTTTTTAGAGTGTTTCTCTTTTATAACTTCCTCAAGTTCCATGGAAGAGACTATTGCGCTTCTTTTTAGGTTGAGTCCATGTGCTATGATTTCAAAAGAGTTGTCATAGAGGTGCTTCGTCTCTCTTATAATCGCTCCTAGTGCAGTAGCTGGGAGTTCAAGAACGGAGTCATTGAGGTATCTTACACTGTCGTAGCCTATAGAGTCTACAGCTTTTTTAGGTTTGAGTGTTGATTCTAAAAACTTCACAAGTATGTTGATAAATGGAATCATTACAACTATACCTATAGTATTAAAAATAGTGTGAAAGATCGCTAACTTTAGAGTGTAGTTATCATCTGCTATAGAGAAGTAAGCTGCAGTGTAGTCAACTAGACTTATAATCTGATATATAAAAATTATAGCAAGAAGACCGGTCACTATATTAAAAATAAGATGTGCTGCTGCTAAACGTTTTCCTTCTATGTTTGAACTCATAGCTCCGATAATTGCAGTAATAGTGGTTCCTACATTTGCTCCAATTGCAAGTGCTAAAGCATTCTCATAACTGATCTGCCCAGCAGCTAAAGCTGTAATGATTAAAACAAGAGTAGCATGAGAAGACTGCATAACTACTGTTGCAAAGATACCTAAAAAGGTAAAGAGAAAAAGACCCTGATAGCCAGCAACAGCATATGTAGAGAGATCTATAGTGGCTTTAAATTCTTCAAAGCCATCTTTCATGTAGTGGATACCTAAAAAAAGAAACCCAAGACCGGTTAAGATATAGCCTATACCTTTAAGGGAAGCACTTCTTTGAAACATAAATGTTATTCCAAAAACAAGCATAGGCATTGCATAGGATGCAATGTTTACTTTAAGTCCATAAGCTGCAACTAACCATGCTCCTGTAGTTGTACCAAGGTTTGCGCCAAAGATAATGCCTATTCCTTGAGAGAGACCTATAAGTCCAGCACCTAAAAAAGAGATAGTAAGTACAGAAACCAGAGAGCTTGATTGCATAATGCTGGTTGAGACAATACCAAAGCCTATACTTTTGTAGAGTTTGTCTGTAGATTTTCGTAAAATTTTATCAAGAAGGCCACCTGAAAAAACTTTAAAACCCTGTTCAAGTGAGAGCATACCAAATAGGAATATAGCAATCCCCGCAGCAATCTCTTTAAAGTTTGGACTATTCCAAAATCCATAACCGAGAATGATTAAGAGAAGTGGAAAAAAGATATTCTTAGGCATCACTTAGACTCTGTAAAATCATCTCTTCTAGTTCCTCTAGAGGTGCATGAGTAATATTTTCAAACTGTGTGCGATTAAAGGTTTGCTGGCGCTTTGCCAACTGTCCTGTATGTATGGATATTCTCTCAAGCATCTCCTCTTGAGAGAGTCTGTTGTCAAGATACTCTAAGACCTCTTTTATACCTATTGCACCCATTGCGTTTGGAGCTCTTGTATATTTTTGCTCTAAATAACAGACTTCATCTATAAGACCCATCTCTAACATCTTTGCAGTGCGTTTTACTATGCGTTTTCTTAAAACATCTCTCTCTACGTCTATATTGAATATATCTAGCTTTTCAATTATTGGTTCTGGAGGGTTCTTTGTAAACCACTCTGTAGGAGATGTTTTTGAACCTTCATAGATTAGCAGAGCTTTCTCCATTCTGTATCTGTCTTTTGAATCAATTTTTTTCATAAACTCAGGATCTAGTTCCATTAAAAATTTATACGATTTATCTAGATTTTTGAGCTTTTCATTGACTGCGTTTTTGTTCTCCTGAGTTATGATTGGAAGTTTTGAGAGACCTTGCAGAAGGGTCTTCAGATAAAAAGATGTACCACCAACTATGATGAGGTTTTTACTCTTTTTTTTACACTCTTCTACAGCCTCTTTGTAGAGGTCTATAAAAATCTCAACACTAAAGTATTCATCAGGGTTGAGAACATTTATACCAAAATGTTTGACTCTGTTTAACTCCTCTTTAGAGGGTTTTGCAGAGACGATATCTATCTCCTTATAGATACTTAACGAGTCTATGGATAAAATATAGGCATTGATTTGCAGGGCGACTTTAATAGCTAAGTCACTTTTTCCTGATGCTGTTGGACCTATAATAGCCAGTTGTTTCAAAATAGTATTTCCTTTCTTATACACTCAACTTATCTAATAGTTTTTGAAAATTTTTAATATGAATATTTTTTCTTGAAAGTTCTATTATACCGTCTTGTTTGAGTTTTTGTAGGCTTCTGTTGACTACTTTTCTAACTGAACCAACCATGGATGCAATATCCTCATCTTTTAGGTTGTCAATGAGTTTTAGTTCTGGTTTGTTTTCACTATTTATATAGGTAAACTTTGTAAAGAGATGGATAACTCTCTGTAGAACATCATAAAAAGAGAGACTTACAGCTAACTCTTCCATAGATTTTAGTTGCTGTGCTAAATAAGCATAAAAGTACTGTCTAAACTCTTTGTCTTCTAAAATCATTTTTTCTACGTTATCCAAAGGTACCTGAATTAATTCACACTCTTCTAGGACTTCAGATATATATTCGTTCTCATGATTTTTATCAAGTAGAGATGCTACATCAAACATATCTCCCCGTGAGAGCAGATAGAGGGTCTGCTCCTTAGAACTTTGAAAATCTATTTGATATATTTTGATTTTTCCAGACATTATAAAGTAAAAATATTTTGATGTATCTGCGCAGTTTAAAGGGTCATCCCCTTTTTGAAAATATACACGTTTTTGATAATCTGATACATGAGGTAACTTCCCAATCTCTTGAAGTATAAGTTGCTGATTATTTGTTGATGTATCTATTTCATTACTCATATGTAATGATACATCAACACTTTAAATAGAACAAGCTATTTTCTTTTTGGGATAGTTATT
>JANTGV010000015.1 GCA_024762745.1 Sulfurimonas sp.
TTGATGGCAGTCTAATCATTCTAGCCTCAATAATCGCTATATACTATGTCATTTCAGGTTTAAGAAGATTAATCCATTTTAATATAAACGCAGATGCTGGAGAAGTTGAGAAATATTTTACAGGTGTCCCGACTCCACTTGGAGCTATCCTTTTGTGGTTAGTATATTTAGGGCATACCTACAATCTTTTACCGGCTATTGCTGTTATAGCACTGATGGCTCTTATTGGATGGAGTCTCAACTCAACTATGAAAGTTAGACATCCGTAAAAATCACTTGTTATTTACTCCGTATCTTCCACTGCCAAGTATAAATACTACAACAGAGGCTATCAGATAAAAAAGAGGAAGTTCTATTACAAGTCCTCCATGTTTATAGAGAGTAAACATAGCACCGCCATGAGCTAACATAATAGCTACAAGCATATTAAATGCGAGGACTAAAGAAGCAACCCTAGCATAAAGTCCAAGTATTAGAAAAACAGGAACAATAACCTCACCGATATAAACACCATATGCTAAAAACTGAGGAAGCCCTGCTTCATTAAGCAGATGCTTCACTCCACCTACTCCATAAATTATCTTATTCATACCGTGAAACAGCATAAGAACTCCAAGACTCACTCTGAGTAACAGTTTTCCTATATCATTACTTTGAAACATTTTCATCTCCTAAAATTCTAACTTCTCTTTGTGGAAACGGTATAACTATGCCTGCAGCGTTTAATGCGTTTAGAACCTTTATATTAACATCATACTGCGTTTTAAAAAAACTTTTTGTAGGAACCCAATATCTGTATCCTATATCTACAGAGCTGTCATTAAACTTTTCAACACCAACTATTGGCTCATTATCACTGCTTACATCCTCCTGAGAAATTATAAGCTCTTTTATAGTCTCTACCGCCCTCTCTACATCACTTTCATAAGCAACACCAACGCTTCCTTCAACTATTCTATAGGCAAAAGAGTTTACTAAGACATCACCTATCATGTATTTATTCGGGATTGTAATCTGTTCACCATCTTCATTTCTTAAAACTGTGTATGAGAGTTTAATCTCTTCTACCTCCCCATAAACATCATGAATTGTAATCGTATCTCCAATTTTAAATGGCTTAGTAATCACAAGTATTACTCCCGCAGCAAAGTTTGAAACACTACCTTGAAGCGCTAAACCTGCTGTTAAAGAGATGGCACCTAAAGCAGCAATAAAAGGAGCTATAGATATGCCTAGTTTTCCAAGCGCTAAAACTCCCATCATTGCAACGACTAAAAACCTTACAAAGTTTGAAATAAACCCACTCAGAGTCTCATCTATTTTGTTCTTTAGCAAAAGTCTCAAAACCAGTTTTTGTATATATTTAGAAGCGATCACACCTATAATAAATATAATAAGCGCACCCACTATCTGTAGGGAATAGTTTGCAAAAAATTCGACTATGATATTATAAAACTTATTCACATCCTCTAACTCTTTCTCCATCCCTTAGCTCCTAATCTTTTTTTCTAAACTTACAGCTGCCAACGCTAATAACTTTTCCATTTTTAATCGCCTCTTTGACATAAGCAAGAGTTCCTTTTGGGTCAGCATCACCAATCTCCTCCTCAATCACACGTAAAAGATCACTCTCTTTAGTATCTGTCCATGTTTTTTCATAACTGTACTGTGTCTGTATATTCATAGAAGTATAATATCTAAAATTGATAAAATCTTCTCCTCTCTTCTATTTATATTTGACGAACAAACAGACTGTTTATCTATTTATGTTATAATCTGCTTATAACAATTATAAGTGAGTGTATTATGATTATAAAACTATTTTTAGAAACAACGGATAAATTTCTCTTCAACAGTGTAAAAAACACTTTCTCTAAAGCAGAGAGTGGGTACAAAAAGAAAAATCTGAAGGTTGACCTTTTAAAAGAGCTTAAAAGTTTTGAAGAGAATCCTCTTGGGTGTATGATAGGGCTTAATTCAAAATTTGAAACAGACATCAAGGTCAAGATTAAGATGATTTTGGGTCTTTTCTTTGTACTTGTTCCAGTAGTTGGGTTTAGTGCCCTTACTTACATTTTAGGAATTCCCCAGACATACGCTTTTTTAGCAACATTTGTTGTAGCTATTCTTGTAGCGAGTAGAATGGAAGAGATTTCAAAAAGATATGTAGAGACTAGAGCTTTAGAGTTCGCACACTAATCTACTCACTATCCTCGCTAGAGAGTGGAAGAGTTTTTTTAGGTTTTAAGCCTAACTTTACCATATTCTCCGCTCTTTTTATAATATTTCCTTTTCCCGTTTTTAATCTATTCATCGAAGTATCGTAAGAGTCTTGTGCCTTTTGAAGATGGGAACCCACTTTTTGCATCTCTTCTACAAAAAGAACTAACTTATCATACATAGCCTCTGCCTCATCAGCTATCTTTTTAGCATGTTCTTCTTGACGTTGTGTTCTCCAAATATGCTCTATTGTTCTAAGTGTTACAAGAAGTGTTGAGGGGGAAACAACTAAAATATTATTTTCATAAGCACGTTTAAAGAACTCTCCATCTTGCTCTAAAGCTATTAAAAATGCGCCCTCAATTGGCATAAAAAGAAGCACGAAGTCCAAAGAGTTAACACCTTCAAGTTTTTCATATTTCTTCTCACTCAAACCTTTTACATGAGCTGAAATACTATTAATATGTTCTTTAAGAGCTTTTGACTTCTCAGCAGATTCCTCTGCGTTTACAAACCTCTCATAAGCGACTAGTGAGACCTTAGAGTCGATAATCACATCACGCTCTTGCGGCATATGTATGACTACATCAGGTCTAAAGCTCTTGCCCTCTTCAGATTTTAAAGTTGCCTGAAGTTCATACTCCACTCCACTTCTAAGCCCTGACTGCTCTAAAATACTCTCTAAGACTATCTCTCCCCAGTTACCCTGCGTTTTATTCTCACCCTTGAGTGCATTTGTTAAATTTATGGCATCTTGTGAGAGTTGCTGATTCATCTGTTTTAAACGCAGTAATTCATCCTTTAGAAGATGTCTATCTTTTAGTTCTGTATTAAACTGCTCTTTTGCCTGTGTTGAAAAATTTGTTATCTGTTCTCTAAAAGGTTTGAGTAGTAACTCAAGTTGCTCTTTGTTTGAAGAGCTAAACTGCTTTGCTTTATCTTCAAAAATTCTATTTGCAAGAAGCTTAAACTCCTGTGAGAGCTCATTTTTTGCGTTTTGCAGAGTTTGTAGTTTTTCATTAGAAGATTTAACCTCCTCATCATATCGCGTTTTGAGAATAGCATACTCTAGTTGTAAATCATTTTTTTCTTGATTAAGTTCACTCTTTTCTTTATTAAATCCGCTTTGAGCCTCTAAAAGAGTCTTTATTTCTATCTCAAAAGCCTTAGAACGCTCTCTCTGTCTGAGGTATAAAAAAAGTAAAATAAGTACAAAAATAAAACTGACACCCAAAGCGATTAAATATATATCCATAAAACAGTTCCTGATTTTTAATATTTCAAATATTATAATAAATTTGATTAAAAGTGAGAAAAAGTATCAAAATGCAAAATAATTGTATATCTCTTTATCAAAACTCTCATAATTTAGTAACAGAAAAAACTTAAATGGTTTCAAATACAATCTACTTCAATGTTAATTTTGGTTTACTTAGATATAATTCGCGAAATACTTTAAGGGGAAGATACCCTTGCGTTTGAATACAGTAAATGCAGCTTGTGTCATCTCCTTAGTATTAAAAGGATAATGATGCAAGATAAGCACCAAGAAAACACTACAAACGAAGAAGTCTCAATCACATTTGATGATTTAAAATTAAAAAAAGAAGTACTACAGGCTGTTAAATATGCAGGTTTTACTACTCCAAGCCCTATTCAGGCACAAGCTATTCCATTTGTACTAGATGGACGTGACATGGTTGCTCAAGCTCATACAGGTACTGGTAAAACAGCTGCTTTTGGTCTTCCTACACTCTCAAAGATGAAGCTAAACGCAGGAGTACAACTCCTAGTTATTACCCCTACTCGTGAGCTTGCAACTCAAGTCTCTGATGAACTATTTAAATATGGTAGAAACTTAGGTGTAAGAACTGTTACTGTTTATGGTGGTAGTTCTTATAAACGCCAACTTGACCTTATTGAAAGAGGTGCTAACGTAGTTGTTGCAACTCCAGGTCGTCTTCTAGATATTCTTAAAAAGAATATGCTAGACAATTTTGCACCTGCAACAGTTGTGCTCGATGAAGCTGATGAGATGCTTGATATGGGATTTTTGGATGATATTAACGAGATTTTCTCATATCTTCCAACTTCTCGTCAAACACTTCTTTTCTCAGCTACTATGCCACAGCCTATTAAGACTTTGGCTAACAGAATTTTAGAAAACCCGGAGTTTATCTCTATCACTAAAGGTGAGACAACAAACGCAGATATTGAACAACTCTACTATGTAATCGAAGAGTCTGAAAGAGATGATGCTATCATCCGCCTAATGGATGCAGAAGATACAAAAAAATCAGTTGTATTTTGTAGAACTAAATCTGAAGTAGATAGACTTTCAAACGTTTTATCAAATGCAGGTTATTTAGCAAATGGTCTTCATGGAGATATGGAACAGCGTCAACGTGAAACAGTTATTAAAGGTTTTAAATCTAACTCTGTAAAAGTACTAGTGGCAACTGATGTAGCTGCTCGTGGTATTCATGTTAACAACATCTCTCATGTATTTAACTACCACATCCCATTTGACCCAGAGTCATATGTACATCGTATCGGTAGAACTGGTCGTGCAGGCACCAAAGGGAAAGCTATCACACTTTTGACTCCTTTAGAGTTTAAAGAGCTTCAACGTATTAAACAAAAAGTTGGAACTTCTATGGGGCACGCTTTTGTTCCAAGTAAAAATGACTTGAGAGAATCTACTGTTGATGCACTTGTCAAAAAAGTTGAAAATCACAAAATCTATGACGAAGCACACAAAGTTTTAGACAGACTACGTGAAGATATAGACGAAGAGCAAATGGCTTATAAGCTTATCTCAATGTTACTAGACCAGCAAGAGATTAAAGGTCCAAACTCTATCGGTATTCCTGCAGATAGACTAGATGCAATCTTAGAACGTGCTGCTAAACGCGGTGGTGGTAACAGCCGTGGTCGTAGTCGCGGTCGTGGTGGAAGCGGTGGATACCGAGGAAACAGAAATCGTTCAGGTGGAAGCCGTAACCGTGGCGGTGGAGAGAGAAGCGGTGGATACCGTGGAAATCGTTCAGGTGGAAGCTCTAACAGACATAGAGACTAATTCTTTAACACCTTTTCCCCTTCCCTCCCCACTTTGGGGATTATCCCTAAATTTCCAAACCTATTTGCATAGTTAAAGAGCATTACTTATGATACTATATTGTTATCAAAAGGATATTTTATGCATATGATTATATATGAAGAGAGTGAAATTTATATAGAAAAAGAGGAGAGTGAAATCCCTTGGTTAAAAATATTTACCAAAGAGCCTTATCGAGAGTTAGGTGATATGCCAAAAGAGCTGCGTTTGAGACTCTGGGAAATTTACGATGTAGTTGAACATGAGATGAGCCTCTATTACAGACCTAAAAAAATCAATATGGCATCATTTGCAAATATGCTTCCAAGAGTTCACATACATGTTATGGCAAGGTTTGAGAATGACAGTTACTTTCCAAACCCTATGTGGGGAAAAAAAATGAGAGAAGCAAATCTAACACTGCCAAATGAAGAAGAGTTCCATAAGAGAGTCTTTAATGCCTTACAAAATATATAATATATACTAGTAAATTCCGTAAAAATTATTTTTTTATTTTAATGGTGAAAAAGGAACTAAAGCTGAACCCCATGTTAGTCCCCCACCAAAAGCATCAAGTAACATGAGTTCACCTGCTTTTAGTTCACCTGACTCATAGATATCGTTCATTGCCATTGGAATGGAAGCGCCGGAAGTGTTTCCATATTTAGCTACAGTAACAACAACTTGCTCCTCTTTCATCTTTAGAGCATCTCCAACAGCTTTTATAATTCTATAGTTTGCCTGATGAGGAATGAAATGTTTAACCTCTGAACTATCAATAGTGTTAGCC
The DNA here is from genome assembly GCA_024762745.1 of Sulfurimonas sp. The sequence continues at coordinate 6,108 of JANTGV010000015.1, forward strand.
TCTAAAATCTCAACTACATCTTTTGTTAAAGTACGTACAGCAACCTTGAAAGTTTCATTCCCTTTCATCTGCATATAACAAGCGCCTGCTTCTTCTTCAAGAGAATCATGTGGAGAACCTGTTCCACCGTTTGGCGTCATTAATAGATCAGCATATGTACCGTCTGCACCTGTATTTATATCAATAATAGCTTCATCTTTGTTCTCGGTAGCACTAATAACCGCAGCACCGGCTCCATCACCAAAAAGAATGCACGTTCCACGATCTGCATAATCCGTAATAGAAGATAGTTTTTCTGCACCTATTATCAGTACATTCTTCTTCATACCAGACTCAATGAAAGCTTTTGCAATTGAGAGGATATAAACAAAGCCTGTACAAGCTGCTGAGATGTCAAACGCAGTAACATTTGCAAGTCCAAGTTTATTTGATATAACAGTAGCAGTAGATGGCATACAGAAATAATCAGGAGAAATAGTTGCACAAACAACCATATCAATCTCATTTTCAGCAACTCCACTACGTTCAATAGCCAACTTTGCAGCTTCTACACCCATATCACTTGTTGTCTCATTTTCTGCAGCAATATGACGCTCTTTAATGCCTGTACGCTTCGTAATCCATTCGTCCGAGGTATCAACCATCTCTGCAAGATCGTTATTTGTCAATATTTTCTCTGGAGCATAAGCACCAATAGAACGAAGAGCCGCATAAGCCATATTAGCTTTCCTTTTCTTTCAAGGTCTGTAGTCTTTGAATTATATGTTCATTAACACCTGTATCTACATAGGCGATTGCTTGATAGATTGCATTTTCTATCGCTTTTGAGTTACTCTTACCATGACTTACAATAGCACAACCTTTTATGCCAATAAGCGGAGCACCGCCTACCTCTGCATAATCAATCTCTTTTTTCAAAAGTTTAAAAACTCTTCTCATAAGAAGTGCCCCGGTAATTGCTATAGGTGATTTTCGAATATAATCTTTAATTAGTCCGCTTATTGTTGAAGCTACACCTTCACTTGTCTTAAGCACAAGATTACCGATAAAACCATCGCATGTAATAACATCACAAGAACCATTAAAGATATCTCCACCCTCAACATTTCCTTTAAAGCCTTTATAGCCCTCTAAAAGTTTAAAAGCAGACTTTGTAACATCATTCCCTTTAGAGCTCTCTTCACCATTCGCTAAAAGTCCTATACTCGGTTCATCTATCCCAAGTACATCTTCAGCGTAGCAACCACCCATAACGGCAAATTCTACCAAGTGTTCAGGTTTTGAGTCAACGTTTGCACCAACATCTAAAACAACTGAACGACGTCCAGTTTTTGTCGGCATCAATGTAACAAGCGCTGGACGAGAGACACCTTTAAGGCGGCCCAGTCTTAAAGTTGCAAGTGTCATTGTAGCTCCACTGTGACCAGCAGAAACAACACCATCAGCTTCACCATTTTTTACAAGGTCAACCGCTTTGTATATTGTGCTATCTTTGCGCTTAACGGCATCGGTTGCAGCATCACTCATAGAAATTACGTCATCAGTTTCTACTATAGAAATCTTATCTCTATAACGTTTTGGTAACAGAGGTAAAATTTCTGATTTACTTCCTACAAGAATAGGTGTGAATTTTTTTGTCTTAAGTGCTTGAATACAACCCTTAACAATTGGCTCAGGACCAAAGTCCCCGCCCATTGCGTCAATAGCTATCTTAACCATTAACTATTTATACTCACCAGTCGTTGGGTTGATGTGGTGCGGTAATCTATATGTTCCATCTTTATCTTTAACTGGACGAGCTAAAGCAATTTTGTAGTGAGTTCTTCTTTTCGCTGAACGTGAATGAGAGACTCTTCTCTTAGGTACTGCCATCTTTTTTCCTTTATTTAAATTTCGTTTTTACAATTGTCGCAACTATGATAGTCACTTTTGATAAGTTCAATCTCTGAGTGTAAAATCTCTTCGATATCTGCTATACCATTAAAAGACTCAACAACATCTAATTCGACGTTATTGTCATCTTCATAAATACCATCTGATACGAAAAGTTCTATCTCTTCATGTACTGGTATTTTAAATTCTTCCGCACAGCTATCACAAGCCTTTTCAAGCAAACCGCTTAAAGTTGCTTTGAGCAAAATTAATTTGCCCTCATAATACTCTAAATAACCTTTAAAAGTTATTTCATTAGACTTTACTTCAAAGTCTAATGGCGTTTTAGTTACTTTTCTAAGCGTAATCTTCATTATTTAATTCCTAAATGAGCAAAGCCCATTTATGATCGTTAGCCACTCGGGCACTAAAGCTAGCCTCTAAAGAGGCAGAACTTCATAACGATTACTTAAGAAATTTCTCTTTCTGAGAAAAAGAATGCTATTTCAATAGCTGCATTTTCAACAGAATCGCTTCCGTGAACTGCATTTGCATCAATATTTTCAGCGAAGTCTGCACGGATTGTACCAGGCTCAGCCTCTTTAGGGTTTGTAGCACCCATTAAGTCACGATTTTTTTGCATTGCGTTTTCACCTTCTAAAACTGAAACAACAACTGGACCACTAATCATGAAATCAACTAAGTCGTTGAAGAAAGGTCTTTCAGCATGAATTGCATAAAATGCTTCAGCATCCATACGTGAAAGTTGAATCTTTCTTGTAGCAGCAATCTTAAGACCATTGCTTTCAAATCTATCTAAAATTTTTCCTATAACACCTTTAGCCACTGCATCCGGTTTGATTATTGATAGTGTTCTTTCCATCAAATCTCCTCTGAAAATATAAAATTAAGATGGGATTATATCTAAAAAAACATACTTTTTTGTTGAAAAAAAAAATTTTATGAAAATTTTAGTAAAATAGAAGATATTTTACTCAGAAAAAAGGAGCACTTCAAGTGCTCCTGAAAAAAACTATTCTACGATAGCTTCTTTATTTGAACGTTGTTCATCAGTAATATCATCACGGTGCGATGGGCTTTCACCAATAGCATCCCAAGTGATACAACCCTCTGTAGGACATGCTGTAGCACATGCTGGCTCATCGTGATGACCAACACACTCAACACACTTATCACCATATACGTAATAAATGTCTTCTCCCTCTGGATTATCATCCTCATCTACGATCGCTTCTACTGGACACTCATCTATACAAGCACCACAGTTAATACATGTATCATTAATAATTACTGCCATTATCTTCTCCTAAATTTTGTTTGAATAACTATACAATGAAGATTTTTAAGATTAGCTAAAATTGATTGTTTGGACGTAAAAGATAAGGAAGTGTTACGCAATAGAATAGAAAGGTTTAACGGCGAAATAATTCACCGTTAAATCGTAGTAACGATTATAAGCCTAAATAGTTTTTAATCTCATCTGCTCTATCTGTAGCTTCCCAACTAAAGCCATCTTCTTCACGGCCAAAGTGACCATAAGCAGCAGTTTTTCTGTATATTGGCTTAAGTAAATCAAGTGATTTAATAATACCTGCAGGGGATAAATCAAAAAGCTCTTTAACACACTCTTCTATCTTATCTTCTGCAACTTTACCTGTTCCATGTGTATCAACCATAATAGAAACAGGCTGAACAACACCAATTGCATAAGCAACTTGTATCGTAGCTTTATCACAAGCACCTGATGCAACTAGGTTCTTAGCAACATGACGAGCAGCATATGCCGCACTTCTGTCAACCTTAGTAGGATCTTTCCCACTAAATGCTCCACCACCATGAGGACAACTTCCTCCATAGGTATCAACTATTATCTTACGACCGGTAAGACCAGCATCACCTTGTGGTCCACCGATTACAAATTTTCCAGTTGGATTAATATGAAAAATCGTATTTTCATCCATCATATCAGCTGGTATAACTTCTCTGATAACTTCCTCTATCATATCTTTATGAATCTGTTCTTGAGAAACATCTGGAGCATGCTGTGTAGATATAACTACAGTCTCAACCGCTACGGGTTTATCATCTACATATCTTACACTTATCTGTGCTTTTCCATCAGGACGAAGATAAGGAACTATTCCCTCTTTACGTACAAGTGCTAGTCTCTGTGTCAGACGATGTGCCAAATGGATTGGAAGAGGCATTAAAACATCTGTTTCACGACAAGCATACCCGAACATTAGACCTTGGTCACCTGCACCAATCTCTCCACTCTCTTGATCAACACCTTGGTTAATATCAGGAGACTGTTCACCTATACCATTTAATACTGCCGCTGATCTATGGTCAAAACCATAAGTTGCATCAGTGTAACCTATCTCTTGAATAACTTTTCTTGCAATATCTTGCATTGGGGCATACGCCGTTGTCTTCAATTCGCCTGCGATTACACAAAAACCATTAGATACTAGAGTTTCACACGCTACTCTAGCATTTTTATCATTTTCAATAATATAATCCAGAATTGCATCACTGATCTGATCTGCCATCTTATCAGGGTGCCCTTCTGTTACAGACTCTGAAGTAAATATGTACTCTTTTTGTGACATTTTTATCTCCCGTCATCGATTTTCTTTATTGAAATATAGAGTCTAGCTCTATAAATCGTTGGAATTATAGCAAAATAAGATAATAGAAATCTTGATGCACAAATAGTATAATAAATACTTATATATAATATG
>JANTGV010000016.1 GCA_024762745.1 Sulfurimonas sp.
CCATACACCCTTATATTACAATTAGTCACAAATACATTAATGCTATTATATAGAGTAATTATAAGTTCGTCACTCCCTTCCACATAATTACACTTCTTCTTAAATACAAAAAAAGTTGGTAAATAAAAAAACTTTAATACTATTGCTGCTGTAAATATAGTTGAAAGTATTAATGCTGTTATCTGGTGTATAAACTTAACTATGAAAAATATACCCTCACCTACTATTTCTTTATCTGTTCCAAAATTAAATGAAGTGAGTATAGAATATTTTAATATATTAACAATCGACGTACTTTGTATGTCAACTACAAAATAATAGAGTACAGAAAATAGCAATGAAATGAAAAAATATAAAAATATAAAACCAGCAAAAATTTTCGCAATTGAGCTGTTAAATATAAATGCCTTAAAAAAGCTTGTATTGTTAATTGGGTGCATATTAATTACTCTACTGTTATTTTTGTAAAAAATTCATTTATATTTTCATTTAAAAGTGTGTCTATTAGATATGCATCTGGTTGATGAATATGTGGAGCTCTTGGAAATATTCTGTCATTTACCCAGTATTCAGACCAGTGCTGTGTAGTTTGTATAAAATCTACCGCGAAATTATCTATATGAAATTTCTCTTCTATTTCAAGTGCACCGGAAATACATATGTCTACATAAGATTGAATAATTGGATATGTCTTAGATGGATACGATGGCTCTTTAGTTATATAGATCCAAATATTATCTTCACTAGTAATCTTAAAGCTGTTTGAAGTGAATTCAATATCACTTAATTCCACTATTTTTCTGTCATATAAAAATTCTCTTTTATCAAGTATAGAGAGAAAAGACTCTTCCACTTCAAAGATTATACAATTTACTCTAGCACCCTTTAATCTTTCGATGCCTAAAAAGGTAGAGGATAGTGTTGGTTTAACATTTTCAACTGCATTCCAGCTACGTATATAATTAGATAAATAAATAGGCTCTACAGTCTCTACTTGTGGAAGAGTTCTGTTTAAAGATGTCTTTTTTAAAAGTGATCCATAGCCTACAATAAACGTTCTCATTTCATACCTTTTATAAAAAATAAAAGTATTGTATCCAATGATAACTTATTTTAGTAAAGTTGTAGTTGATTTAATATAGAGAGAGTTTATAAAAGAATAGACTTAGAAGATTATTTTCTTCTAAGTTCTTTGATACGAGCTTTTTTACCAGCAAGATCACGAAGATAAAATAGTTTAGCACGACGAACACGACCGCGACGTATAACTTTTATCTCAGTAATTGAATCAGAGTAGATTGGGAATATTCTTTCGATTCCAACACCATTAGCTCCAATTTTACGTACTGTAATCGTTTGACCAGTACCTTGGCCACGTTTTGCAATACAAACACCTTCGTATGCTTGAATACGAGACTTGTCACCCTCTTTAATTATTACTGCTAAACGTACAGTATCACCAGCACGAAAATCTGGAACAGTTTTCTCAGCTGTTTGTGCTTTTTCAAAATTTTCTATGTACTTATTTCTCATAAGGTTTCCTTGTTCTATGCTTTAAAAGCTGCTCTGGCCTGAAAAATTTAGTCTTACATTCAGACAGGGCTATTTTTAGTGTGCGAATTTTACTATGATTTCCCTTTAAGTATTCTGATGGAACATAATTTCCTTCATAATCTTTAGGTTTTGAAAAGGATGGTGCTTCAAGAAGTTGCGTTTCAAAGCTCTCTATAGAGAGTGAATCACTGTTTCCTAAAACATTATCTATATTTCTACTAACAGCATCACATACTACTAAAGAGGCTAGTTCACCTCCTGTTAATATGTAATCCCCTATAGAGAAGACTTCATCTGCATACTTCTCAACAACTCTTTCATCAATCCCTTCATACCTTCCACTTACTAAAGCTATATGATCTTTTTTTGCCAATCTCTTTGCATCATTTTGAGTAAAAGGTTTTGCGACAGGAGTCATAAAAACTATGTGTACACCTTTATTACTTCGTTTTAACTCATTGAGGCAGTCATAAAGCGGTTGGGGATTCATCACCATACCTGCTCCACCACCAACAGCTGTGTCATCTACCTTAGAGTGTTTATTATTACTAAAGTCTCTTGGATTTAAATACTCTATATTTAGAATACCTTTATCTATTGCACGTTTAAGTATAGAGTCTTGGAAATAACCTTCGACAAGGTTAGAAAAGAGTGTTACAAAAGTAAATTTCATTATGAAGCTTCTAAAATATCCATAGCACCACGAACAGTGATGATTTTTTTCTCTATGTCAACACTAATTTTAAATGGTTCTTGAAAAGGTATTAAAAAGAGTTTAGCACTTCCAGCTTCAACTAATTTTTCATCAGTTTTAACATTCAAGTAGTTTGTAACTGCTATTCTCTCTACTTCATGAACAACACCTAAAACTTTTCCATCCTCAATAACCTGGCAATCTTCTAAATCAAACCAAAAATACTCACCTTCATCTAAATGACAGTTTTTTCTTGTCTCTTCTCTAGTTGTAAACAGCTTTGCATTCGTAAACTTTTTAGCATCTTCTAGAGTATTGACTCCGGCTATTTTTATAAGACCTCTCTCAAGATTTACATCATTGAGTGTAATGTTGCGTTTTAGATTAGTAAAAAAAGTTGCACCATTATGAAATTGTTCGGGAAAATCACATTTAATGTGAAACTTCATATCGCCATGAATACCAACAGTTTTGCCGATAGTAGCAATATGAAGAAGGGGTTCTTTAGACTGGTTCGACATTAATACGGTAACTTACACCATCTTTAGCTTTACAGCCAGAGATTACAGTTTTAATAGCACCTATCATCTTGCCACTCTTACCAATCAGCTTACCAATGTCAGCTTGATTGGCATATAGAATTATCTCTGTTATTTCATCGCCTTCTTGAACTTCAACTCTTATATCATCAGGATTTGATGCAATAAGTCTTGCAAATTGTGCGACAAAATCAGCTATCATGACTAACGGCCAGTTATCTTTTTAACGCGGTCGCTCATTTTTGCACCAACGCTTAACCAGTAGTCTAGTCTTTCGTTATCAACTACTAAAGTTTTCTCAGCTACCATTGGGTTATAGTGTCCAATCAGCTCAATCCAACCACCATCTCTACGTTTACGGCTATCTGTTACCGCGATTCTATAAAATGGTTGTTTTTTTCTACCCATACGAGTAAGTCTAATTACTGTCATTGTGTTTCCTAATATTAAATTGTTTGGAGGTTTTTTGCAGAATAAAATATACTAAGTAGCTTTATTGTGCCTCTTACCGCCTTTTGGCGTATTATATCTCTGCCTAAGCAAAAATACCTTCTAATCACAGAGGGATTATTTCAGAAGTTATTACGATGGCGGAATTATACCGAAGTTTATCTTAAATGTAAAGATTAACTCTCTTTATTCACTTTTTGCTTCAGCTGCTGCTTGTTGTGCTGCAACCTCTTTACGTACCTCTTCCATATCTAACTCTTTTACTTGTCTGATAATATCTTTAAGTCCCTCTTCTGGTAATGCACCAGCTTGTTGAAAGATACCTATTTTTTCTCTCATAATAATAGTTGTAGGAATTGAACGTACCTGAAAATAACCAGCTAAAGCTTGTTGCTCTTCCGTGTTAACTTTTGCAAATACAATCTCCGGATGTTCATCTGAGACTTTTTCAAATACTGGACCATACGACTTACAAGGACCACACCACTCAGCCCAACAATCTATAATCACTATATCATTTTCCTCTAATGTTTGATTGAAATTTTCTTCTGTTAAGTTTACTGTTGCCACGTTTTATCCTTTTATTTTTATTGGGTATTTAATTTATCTTGGAATTCCACCAGGTCCGCCCATTTGACCCATCATAGCCTGAAGATCCTTCATCCCTTTTTTACCAGAGAACTTTTTAGCCATCTTTCCTGCGTTTTTGAACTGTTTTATCATACGATTAATCTCAACCTGTGTGAGTCCACAACCAGCTGCAATTCTCTGTTTACGAGAGTTATTTAAAAGTTCTGGGTTCTCTCTCTCTTTTTTAGTCATCGAAGAGACCATCGCTTTTATATTTTTTAGCTCTCCAGAGTTTTCAAAATCAAAGTCTTTAATCGCCTTAGACATATTTCCCATTCCAGGAATCATACCCATTATAGAACTCATTGAACCCATCTTTTTCATAGATTCCATCTGCTCTAAAAAATCATTAAAATTAAATTTTCCTTTTTGAATCTTCTTAGTAAGTCTTTTGGCATCTTTTTCATCTATGGCTCCAGCAGTTTTCTCAGCAAGACCTTCAATATCTCCATACCCCATCAGACGATTTATTACACGCTCAGGGAGGAAAACTTCCAAGTCTTCCATCTTCTCACCACTACCTATAAAACGCAGTGGAACTTGAACCTGAGATGACAATCCAAGAGCAACACCACCTTTAGAGTCACCATCATACTTCGAAAGAATCACACCATCTATGCCAATCTGTTCTTTAAACGCAGTCGCTGTTCTAATAGCATCCTGACCTGTTAATGAATCAGCAACATAAAAAATTTCATCTGGATTAGCTGCAGCCTTAACCTCTCCAAGTTCACCCATTAGCTCTTCATCAATTGCTAAACGACCAGCTGTATCTATTAAAACAACATCATATATACCTTCATTAGCTTTCTTTAAAGCTGCTTTAACAACCTCTACAGGACTTTTTGTACTCTCATCTTCGTAAAGTTCTACTTCTATCTGAGCAGTAATTTGACGAAGTTGTTCAACCGCTGCTAAACGCTGTAAGTCGGCTGCAACTATAAGAACTTTTTTTTGCTTATTTTTCAGATAGTTTGCAAGCTTACCTGTCGTAGTCGTTTTACCAGAACCTTGAAGCCCTGTCATTAAAATTACAGTTGGAGGGTTTGGTGCAAAAGTAAAACCTCTATTTCCACCAATCTCTAAGAGTTCATTTAGAGCATCCCTTAGAGCTGCGAGAAATTGATCTTTTCCAATTCCGTTTGCCTTGGTTTTGAGTTCTACTTTCGATATTAGAGTTTTAACAACCTTATGATTTACATCTGCTTTTAAAAGATTTTTCTTAAGCTCTGTAAGGGCTTTAGTAAGTGCCTTTGCATCGTCATGAAAACGAATCTTTTTAATAGCAGTAGTAAACGAATCTGTTAAAGTATCAAACATTGTGTCTCCGAAATATAGTTCTTTAAATTGGCGAATTGTATCGCAAGAGTGCTTTAGTTATTATTATTGAAAATCTTTAAATATTTTAGGTTCTGGAGCAGTAAATTCCATTCCTAAAAGTCTTACTTTATGTGCATGAAGCATAACGCGTTTAGCACGACGGCCTCCATACTGTTCATCTCCAACTATAGAGTGGTCCACATAACGTAAGTGCGTACGAATCTGATGTGTACGTCCATGATGAATTATACACTTTACTTTTGTCTTATTCGCACTCACTATATCTGGAAAAAACTCTGTTCTTGCAGGTTTCCCTTTTCCCGATACATTAGAGTAGGCTTTATTATTTTTCTTTTGTGTAACTATAGGTTTGTCAACCTCTATCGGCTCACTCATTATACCCTCTACCCAAGCGATATATTCCTTGTATACATTGTCCTTCTTAAACTCTTGTATAGCTTTTTGACGAAACTCTTCGTTTTTTACAAGCATTAATACTCCACTAGTCTCACGATCGAGTCTATGAAGCAAAACAGCAGGTTTGAACTGACGCTCTATCTCATCAGAGTTAACATAAGCCGGCTTGTCAACAACAACAATGTCATCATTTTCAAATATCGGTTTTGCTCTCTCTATTTTAATAGTTCGAAAGAGAGTCTTTGCATCGATCTCTCCACGAGCTATCATTACTTTTTTATTTCCAACATACACTAAACCTCTGTCTATCATCGACTTAGCTTGAGAGTTTGATATACCCTCTTGAGCTGCTAAAATTTTATACGCTTTTTCTGTAGCCATAGTTTTGGCTCCTTAATCTTTAAATATTCTATCTAAGATAGGTTTTAAGTTGATACTCTCTTCAACTATAGAGTTTGGTAACTCTTTGGCTGCCATCAGTGCTCTGTGAATCTCGTCTGCCTCAACATACTGAACATGATGTACGTACTTGAAAAGCTCTTTTTGGTGAAAAAAATGCTTTCCAGTAATTATTTTACATCCAAAATGGGCTGGTTCTAACGGATTATGCCCGCCGACATCATCTCGAAATGCACCACCTAAAATAGCAATGTCACTGATGGCATAAATATTATTTAACTCACCCATTGCATCTATAAGAGTCAAGTCACTCTCAAATTTTGTACTTTCAGAAAACCTTGAGAGAGAGAATTCATTTTTATCTGCATAAGCACTCATAAGTTCCCAGACATCATTGAAACGTTCGGGATGTCTTGGCACTATAATGAGTTTTGTCTCTCTATACTGTTTTCTATATTCAACAAATGACTTCAGAACAGACTCTTCTTCACCAGGGTGAGTACTTCCTGCAACAATCACTTCAGAGTCCACTTTTTCATACTCTTGCGTTTTTTTAATCTCACCGGCCAACTTGATGTTTCCGATTACTTCTATATTCTTTGCACCAAGAGCTAAAAAACGATTCTTATCCGCTTCGCTTTGTGCATAAACCATCTCAACTTGAGCCAACATTTTTTGATAGAACCATGCAAACTGCAGATACTTTTTAGCACTCTTTTCAGATATTCTTGCGTTTAATAAGACAACCTTAGTTCCACGACTTGCAGCAACTATAAAAAGCATATACCAAAACTCTGCTTCTAGAACCACAAGTAGTTTCTGTTTCTTCACCCAAAATGGTAAAAACATCTCATAAGGAAGATATCTCACCTCTGCCTTATATTTTGTCGCCTCAGCATGGCCAGTATGAGTTATGGTTGTTATCTTTATCTCTCTATCTTCCAAAAGGTCAATAATCGGTTTTAAAGCTCTCGCTTCACCAAGTGAACAGACGTGAAACCAAATTCCATTATCTTGATCAAATTTTTTATTGTTAAAAAGGAAAAAACGTGAAGGTATTGAGTCTCTGTACTTAGATTTAAAAGAGAGGGTTATTAAAAGTGGTAGAGCTAAAAGGTATAGCCCAACACTTAAAACATAATAAAAAAGAGTAAATGGCGACAAGCCCTACTCTTCGTCAGCTTTCATATAAAGTATACGACCACAGTGTGGGCATGTTGTAATATCTTCAGCTTTAATAACATCAGCATAAATTTTATCACTGATTAGCATATGACAACCCATACAAGCCTGTTCTTCAACTGGAACAACAGTTGTATTTTTAGCCCAACGACGAATCTTTTGATAAAAAGCTAAACCTTTTTGGTTTACAGTACCAAGAAGTTTCTCTTTCTCAACAAATACAGCTTGTCTCTCTTGATTAATACTCTCAAGTTTTGCATCAACATCAGCTTTTACACTCTCTAGGTTTGCAGACAACTCTTCAAGAGAAGTTTTTGCAGCATCAATCTGCTCATTTTTAGACTCTATTACTTTTTCAAGTCTTTGAATCTCTTCATTTGCAAATGTCACTTGCTCTTTTGCAATCTCTTCTTCAAGTTGAAGAGATTTCATTTCACGTTCAGTTTTTACTTCTGCACTTTTTTTAGAGTTATCCTCTAATTTTTGTGAAAGTTCTGTAAGGTGAAGTTCATTTTTTGCTTTTTTTAACTCTTCTTCTTTAATTTCGTTACTTAAATTCTCAATATCTGACTCAATACTCTGTGTTTTTGCACGAGCTGCTTCATAATTATAGTTCGCTTCTTCGATTTGCGGTTCAAACGCATCAATCTCTTTATCTACTTGAGCTAGGTCTATTAACTGCTTAAGATGCTTGTTCATTGGACTCCTTTAGGATTTTATACACGGATATTTATACTCTATAAGCTACTAAATATATGTAAATGGGTTTTCTGATGATGCAATTATAACTTCTAAACCTAAATTTTTCAAATGCTTTTGTAAAATTTGTGCAAAAAACCGTTCACTTTCATAGTGTCCGATGTCAATTAATGACAAGTTTATACTCTTTGCCTCCATCGCATCATGGTATTTTACATCACCTGTTAAAAAACAATCTGCATCAACACTTCTCATAAGTGAACAGCCTGAACCTGTCGTTAGAGCGACTCTTTTAACTCTCTCTCCACTCTTGACACATCGTGCATGGGGTAAACCAAATGCAGTTGATACTCTGGATGCAAAAGTCTCAAAATCTTCATCAACTTCTAAATAAGCTACAAATCCATCTTTTTTTACTATTTCCAGTCCAAGTACTTTAGTTGCTACATAATCATTAAGGTGTGTTTGATCAAAATTTGTGTGCATTGCTACATTAGAAATATTTTTTCGTATCATTTTTTGAATTAAATTTGCAGGGTACTTACTAAACTCTAACTGTTTAAGCCCACCAAATATAATAGGATGGTGTGTAATAAGTAAAGTGTTTTCATCAAGTAAGTCAATCAGTGCTTCATCTACATCTATGCTTAAAGCAATTTTTTTTATCTCTTGTGAAAAATCCCCTACTAATAATCCTGAGTTATCCCAAGACTCTTGAATCTCAAAAGGAGAAAGTTCATCCAAGAATGCATAAATTTCTGATATTTTCATCTTTATACCTACTGAAGTTTTTCTAACTCTTCTTTTGCTTCTTCAAAATCAGGGTTAAGCTCAATCGCTTTGCTGTACATCTCTTTTGCTTCATCAAAATGTTCCATATCAACAGATAAATTCCCATAGTTATAGTAAGTAATTGGATTTGAATCATCAATATCTACAAGTGCATTTAGATGTAGCTTTGCAGATGCGAACTCTCTGTTTTTTCTGTAAATTGATGCCATAGCCTGATGCGTGTAAGTGTTACTCTTGTCAAGCTCTAGTACCTCTTTATAGTACTCTAGTGCTTCATCATCTCTACCCTGAAGTCCTAGTGTATAACCCATTTTAAAAAGTGTTTCTGTAGAGTTAGGGTCTTTAATATTCGCTTCTGAATAGATAGCGAGTGCTTTTTGTAAATCATCACCCTCTAAAGCTTCATCACCTTTTTCTATAAGTGAAGCTGAATCAAAAGTAGAAAATGCATCAGCACTTCTCTCTTCATTATCGTGAACCTCCCCACCCTCTTGTTCTGAATCTTTGAGTGTTTGAATATGCTCATATATTTTATATGCAAAAAAAGCTGATGCTCCCAACATGAGTAGTTGAAAAACTGTCATTAATATTCCTTCAAATTTTTGTGTTGTATTATGGGCGATTATACCTTATTTTATATTTATAATAGTAGAATTAACACTACCTTAACATAGCAATTATATGATTTAAAATATATGGAGCTGAATATGATTTCAAACGAACATGTTAAAAAAATATATAAAATGGGAGAGATTGAGCTCACGGTTATCAAAGATCTTAACCTTGAGATTAGCCATGGTGAGTTTGTTGCCATTGTTGGACCGAGCGGGAGTGGAAAAAGTACAGTCTTAAACCTTCTTGGATGTTTAGACAAACCGAGTGAAGGTAAGGTCATGATAGATGGTATTGATGTCACAAAACTTGATACCACAGCTCTAGCAAACTTTAGAGGCGAGAAGATCGGTTTTATCTTTCAAAGTTTCAATCTCATCCCAGTTCTGAGTGTCTATGAAAATATCGAGTATCCACTTATCATGATTCAAAATCTCTCAAAAGAGGAGCGTGAAAAACGCATAATACAACTTCTAAAAGATGTTGATATGCTTAACCAAAAAGATAAATTTCCAGACCAGCTCTCAGGAGGGCAGCGTCAGCGTGTGGCTATTGCCCGTGCACTTGTCACAAAACCAAAAATTGTCTTTGCAGATGAGCCAACGGCAAACCTTGATACAGAGACCTCAAATCAGATTATCACTCTCATGAGAAACATTCAACGTGAATTTAACACAACTTTCATATTTGCGACACATGATGAAAAAATTGTAACTGCAGTCGATAGAATCATCACTCTCGTTGATGGGGTTATAACAAATGATAAGAAGGTTGCATCATGAAAAATATCATAAAAATATCTTTTAGAAATCTGCTTCGAAGTGGAAGACGAACACTTTTAACAGCAAGTTTAATAACAATAGGTGTAATCTTTGTTTTGGTTTATGCAGCACTCTCAGGCAGTTTTAAAAGCTATATGGTGGGACAAGTAACAGACTCAATGCTTGGACATATTCAAATACATAAAAAAGGCTACATCGCTTCTGTTGACAATCTTCCACTTGATAAAAACCTCAACCACAAACAGATCAATAAAATTACTGAACAACTAGATAGCAATCCAAATATAGAGAGCTATACACTGAGGCTCAAACTTGGTGCCATGTTCTCTAATTATGTTTCTTCAACGGGAATACGCCTCAATGGTATAGACCCTCTAAAAGAGTCTCAAACACTCCCACTTTTTTCATCGCGTTTAAATGGAATGCATACAGCCTCACTCGAAGAGGGAAGCATTTTGGTTCCAGAGCTGGTAGCTAAGGGAATGAAAGTTAAAAAAGATGATACTGTCGTTGTAGTTGCAACAAATCAAAAAGGCTCAGTCA
>JANTGV010000017.1 GCA_024762745.1 Sulfurimonas sp.
CCTAGTGATACATTTGGAATTAGTAGTGAATATATGGAAGCGATGGCCTTTGCTTGGCTTGCTTACAAAAGAGTTCATGAAGAAGAAGTAAAACTTAGTTCTGTAACCGGGGCGTACAGGAACTCTATACTAGGTGGAATATATGCAAAAAATTAAAGAGTGGCTAGAGGAGACCCCTTACAAAGAATATGAGATTACAATCGCTTCAGCCGATGCAAGCTTTAGGCAATACTTCAGACTTACAAAAGGAGATAAAACAGTTCTCCTTATGGACTCATCTTTAGAAAAAGAGTCACTCGCTCCATTTATAGATGTGACATCAAGATTATTAAACGCAGATGTTAGAGCTCCACGTATACTAGAGCAAAACTTAGATGATGGTTTTTTAATTATAGAGGACTTTGGAAACACTCACTATTTGAATATTCTTGATGATAAAAACTTTAAAGAACTCTACTCTAAAGCAATAGATGAAATCATCAAAATGCAAAACGCAGATATAAAAAATCTTCCACTTTATGACAAAGAGTTTTTACACTTCGAGATGGACCTAATGCAAGAGTGGTACTTAGAAAAAAAGCTTGGTACCGCTTTAAATAAAAAGCAAAAAGAGATGCTTGAAAACTCACTAAACGCAATTTCTAATGTAGTTTTATCTCAACCGCAAGATGTATTTGTTCATCGTGATTATCACTCACGAAACATCATGCTAACACAAACAAATGTTATAGGTGTTATAGATTATCAAGATGCAATGAGTGGGGCTGTTACTTATGATTTGGTTTCACTTTTAAAAGATTGTTATATAGAGTATAAACGCGCTGATATCGAAAAACTTGCTTTAGAGTTTCGTGATAAAAAGAGTATAAACGCAAGTGATGAAGAGTTTCTAAAATGGTTTGATTTTATGGGTCTGCAACGTCATATAAAAGTGCTTGGAATTTTTTCTAGGTTGCATCTTCGTGACGCTAAAGATGGCTATTTAAAAGATATACCACTTACACTGAAGTATACGATAGAAGCGGCTTCAAGATATAGTGAAACGCAAGAGCTTGCAAAATTTCTACAAGAAGTACAACCCTCATGAAAGCTATGATTTTAGCTGCTGGTCGCGGTGAGAGAATGCGTCCATTAACAGACCACACACCTAAGCCCCTTTTAGAAGTTAGAGGCAAGCCCTTAATTGTTTGGCATATAGAGAAGTTGTCTCAGGCTGGTTTTAAAGAGATAGTTATAAATATCGCCCATTTGGGTTACAAAATACCTGAGACTCTTGGTGACGGCTCGGCTTGGGGAGTAAATATTAGATATTCCGATGAGCAGGAATCAGGTGCTTTAGAGAGTGCCGGTGGGATTATAAAAGCACTACCACTTTTGGGTAATGAACCTTTTTTGGTTGTAAATGGAGATGTTTTTTGTGACTATGAGTTTAATGCAAACTTTAATTTAGATGATAATTTAGCTCATCTTATATTAGTTCCAAATCCAGAGCATAACCCTGATGGAGATTTTGGATTAAAAGATGCTTGTGTTTTAAACAAAGATAAAATCCAATATACATTTTCAGGTATAGGATACTACAATCCTAAACTATTTAAAAATTTAAGTATTGAAAAATCAGCTCTAGCACCACTACTTAGGGCAGAAATAAAAAATAAAAACATTAGTGGTGAACTCTTTAGCGGCGTTTGGCACGACATAGGTACACCAGAGAGATTAAAAGAGATAAATAAAAAACTATGAAACTACTACTATTAATTATAGGGCTCACAAGCCTGCTGTCGGCAAAATACACAAACTGCGAATTTCAAAATAAAAACTATATAGATATCTGTGAAAAAGTTGTAAAAAATGGTGTCTCTTACAACTACGCAAATAAATTTTTACTCTCCTACTTTAAAACGCAGAAGTTTGATGAAGTAAGCTGGAAATATCTACAACCTCGTCATATCAAAACACATAGAAAAAATGAAAAGAGAGCTAATAACGTCCTTGTAAAACAGGTACCGAAGATGATTGCTAATCTAAAAGAGTACAAAGCAGTTTATGATAAAGCAGAAGAGAAATATGGTGTTAACCGTGAGGTAATCGCGGCAATACTTCTCAAAGAGACAAAGCTGGGTAGAATCAAACCGACACACGATGCCTTTATAGTATTTAATACTATGGTTGTAAGAACGAATCCAAAAACTTCAAGAGAGAAGTGGATTTTGAAAATGGGTAAGACGAATATGGCTTCTATTATCACTCACTGTTACAAAAAAGGTGTAGAGCCTGAGCAGTGTAATCTACCGAGTTCTTACGCTGGGGCTGTTGGTATCCCCCAGTTCATGCCAAACAGTTTTGTTTATGCTGAGAGCCACAGCGGAGAGTCTGTTGACTTAACAAAAATGGAAGATGCAATCATCTCTACAGCGAAGTATCTGCACCAAAAAGCAGAGTTTAACACCCTAATTGACTGGGAAAAAATTCCAAATATGCCTACCGTAGAGTCTCAGTGGTATGATTATGAGTTTAAATATGAAAACGCATCCTTTGTATATGAAAAGAGCAAAAATGGAAAAGTTTATAAATGCTTTACTAAAGGAAGAGATGATCTGCAATATCTTAGAGATTACGCCAAAAAGATCATGCGTTACAACAACTCATCTAATTACTCTGTTGGTGTTATGCGATTGGCATATGATGCATATCAGCTGAGTCATTAGTTTACTCTTGTGTGTACCCATAAAGGGTACCATTAAAATACATCTCTCTTCCCTGAATGAGATAATCTATATAGCTACTTTTTCCACTATTGTCCACAAGGGAAATTCTCCCTGATTTCATATTTCCTTGAACTTGCCAACGACCTCCATTATAATTATCACTAGCTCCACCCCAAGTAGCCCCAACTGAAGCATCACTATTACCGTAACTAGAAGTGTCAGAAGTTTTATAAGTACCATTTGAATAAAAATAGATATGCGTTTCACTATATTTTGTATATGTTGACCATTTACCGACAAAATAGTTACTCATCTGCGCACTATTTACACCATTGACACGCTCTTTCTTTTTATACTCAAGAGATTTTATGATACTTTCGCCCGCCTTAGCCAATTCTCTAGAGTAACTTTCAGGAGTGCTTAGCGCAATAACAAAAGCTCCTCCTCCATGAGAAGAAAGAGTGCCGTAAGCTTTTGCCTTAACTTCTTGCATCTGATAAACACCTACATAGTTTCCAACAAAGCTATTATTATCTATACTCTCTAAAGAACCCTCTAGTTGTAGATAAATTCCATCATCACTAAGTCCTCTCTGCATCTCTAGTTTAAGTGCATCCATGCTTGTAAGTTGATGAGGAAAAAGGAGAATTAAACCGGCTACAATATCATGACCAAACATAGCAACACTCTCGTCTTTTTGATATTTCCACTCTTGTGGCACTTCAAAAGAGAAACCCCAGTTTACATCACTAATATTTTGTGCTTGAAGAATACTCAAGTTAAAGAGTATTGAAAAAAAGAAAAGCTTTTTTAATTGTATCATCCTAAATCCTTTAGATATTGATATTACCCTGTCTACTTCCCTTTTAAAATAGCAAGTTCGAGACTACCGCTCACATAATTTGCAAAAAATGTAAGCATATCTAAATCAGATGTATCAAAGTGACCTCTGGATTTATTAAGAAGTTGAATTATCCCCATCACATCCCTTCTAGAGTCAAAGATTGGTACAGTGATAATGTTCTCTGTTTTATAGCCGCTCTTTTTGTCAATGTTTTGTAAAAACCTCTTATCTTCATACGGTTCATTCACAATCTGAGGCTCTTTTTTAAAGTAAGTGTCTCCAACAACTCCCGAATCCAAAGCAACAACAATACGCCCTAGACCATCACTATGCTTTGTCCAAAGTATCTTGTCATCTTTGTCAACTATAAAAATAGAACATCTATCTGCATGTACAAGCCTTTTAGCTTCTTCAGAAATAAGCTCTATCGCATGATTCATATCTTTGAGTGTCATCAGCTTCTGGCCAAACTCTGCTATTTGATCAAATTTTTTCATTCTATTTACTCTCTGCAATTTTATATTTACTTTTTAACTCTAAAAAACCACTGACATATTGTGCGAAAAATGTCATAAACTTTATATCTTCACTATCAAAACCATCATCTTTATTAAGAAGTTGTAAAACCCCTATGACCTCTTTTAAAGAGTTGAAAATTGGTGCGGTGATGACATTACTTGTTCTGTAGCCTGTCTCTTCATCTATCTCTGATAAAAAATCTGGATGAGAATATGCATCATTAGCAATTATAGGCTTTCGAGACCTTATTGTTTGACCTACAATTCCTTTATCTGATTCCAGTTTTATTTTTGCTATACCGTCTGCGAGTGTTGTCCATAGATGGTCGCTAGATTTTTCATACATGTAGATTGAGCATCTTCTTGCATGAATAATCTCTTTTGCATATTTTGCAATATGCGGTAGCCCTTCACTTAAAGACTTTTTCCGAAGCAACTCTTCGCCAAAATCAGCTAGCTTTATAGATGTATCTGCATATTTCACACTTAGTACCTTTAGATTAGGACTATTATAGTGTAAAAAATCATAATTTATGTTTTATATTTTACTACCAACTCAAGAAATCCACTAATATAGTGTGCAAAAAATATTATAAATCTCTTATCGTCACTGTTAAAGTCACCATTCTCTTTGTTGAGTAGTTGTAAAACACCTATAATCTCTCTGCTGGAATTAAAAATCGGTGCAGTTATCATATTTTTTGTTTTGTATCCTGTCTTCTTGTCTACATCAGGAAGAAAATTCGGATCACTGTAGGGGTCATTGACAATTACCGGCTTTCTAACGCGGAGCGTATAACCGACCACTCCTTTGCCTGATGGAACTATAATTTTCTTGACACCGTCTGAGTGGGTTGTCCAGAGCTTGTCATTATCTTCTTCATAGATATAGACAGAGCATCTATCTGCTCCCAATACTTCTTTTGAGTAAGAGACAATATGTGGCAGACCTTCCCCAAAAGATTTTTTATCGAGTAACTCTCTTCCAAAGTCTGCCAACTTTGCATACATATCATCACTTTGCATATAGATCCCCCTCTAACGATTTGCCTTTTAGTAAGACTACTATAGTAAAATAGTAACAAAAAAAAGGAACAATATGAACTCAGTTACAATTTGGCATAACCCAAGATGTTCAAAATCTCGTGAAGCTCTATCTCTAGTTGAAGAGAGTGGATGTGAAAAAGATATTGTAAAGTACTTAGAAACAAACCCGGACAAAAACACACTCAAAAAGCTCTTAAAAATGTTAGGCATTACCCCTAGAGAGTTAATGCGTACAAAAGAAGCTATCTATAAAGAGTTAAAACTAAAAGATGAACAAGATGATGAGAAACTTATTGAAGCAATGGCAACAAACCCTAAACTTATCGAGAGACCTGTACTTATAAAAGATGGGAAAGCCATCATAGGCAGACCAACTTCTTTAGTCCCAGATTTTTTAAAACAGTAGGCTATATATGTTCAAAATATACCTCTTGGCTCTTCTGCTCATTTCAGATATCTTAGCAAGCAGCAGTGCTGTTATTTTTACATATCACCGTTTTGGAGAGAGCAGATACCCATCAACAAACATCACACTAGAACAGTTTAAAGAACAACTCGACTATTTTCAAGAACATAACTATAATGTTTGGCCTCTCTCAAAGATTGTCAAGCATATTGCTCAAAAGAAACAGCTACCCTCCAAGACTGTTGGTATCAGTATAGATGATGCCTATGCCAGTATCTATACAGGTGCTTATCCCCTTTTAAAAAGCAAAAACTATCCCTTTACTGTATTTGTCAACACTAATCCTGTAGATAACCGTTCAAAAGCCTACCTCACATGGGACAATATGAGAGAGATGTCAAAACATGGAGCGGAGTTTGCCAATCACTCTCTGGCTCATGACTATTTTATTCCAAAAAAAGGTGAAAGTGAAGAGCTCTGCAGACAGAGAGTTACAAAAGATATCCAAGCTGCTCAAAAAAGACTCCAAGAGGAACTAGGTAAAAACACGAATGAAAACCCTAAACTCTTCTCCTATCCATTTGGTGAGTATAGTGAACAAACAGCAAATACAATCGCTTCTCTTGGCTATGTTGGTTTCGCACAAGCCTCAGGTCCTATAGGGTTTGAAAGCAACCTGAAAATACTACCGCGTTTTCCAATGGCTGAAAAATATGCGCACAAAAAAGGCTTTTTAACGAAACTAAATACTACTCCTCTGCCAATAGAGTACACAGCTCCAAATGAACCTTTAGTCTCTCAAAACAATCCGCCAAAACTCCACTTAAAGCTAAAACATCCAGTAAAAAACTTAGGGTGTTATCTATCATCAGGGGAACGTTTGGAGCTAGAGTGGGTGTCTGAGAAAGAGTTATATATAACAGCGAGAGAGCCTCTTGCACCACCAAGAAACAGATACGCCTGCACAGCTCCTGCACCAGATAAGAAGACTTACTGGTATAGCCATTTATGGATAATCAACGACTGAAACTAAGGTTCAAGCTTCTCTATACTTACTCCATTATCTTTTATAAATTGAGAGATAGTATCTGAGTGAGTATGCTCATACTCTTTGGCGTAAACTATACGTTTTATACCACTCGCTATGAGATTCTTACTACATTCACTACATGGTTCTAAAGTCACATATATTGTTGCACCATCTATCGAGATACCCTCACGGGCTGCCCAGATAATAGCATTCATCTCAGCATGGATCTCATATGTTTTTGACCACTCATGATGTTCAGGGGTATACTCACCCTTCCAATGATCACAACAGTTTGTAAATCCTGCGGGGGTTCCATTATAACCGGTACTTAAAATTCTTCCATTTTTTACAATTACAGCTCCAACCTGTTTAGAGACACACTTTGAAGCAGTTGCAAGTTCAGTCGCTATATTTATAAAATTCTTATCACTTAACATCGTTTACTCTGGCATACGTATAACATTAATATCTGCATTATGTCTAAGTCTTGCAAAATAGTCGCCAAGAACCTGCTCACGTTTCTCAGCCATTATAGAGTTTACTATTTGGTTTTTCACGCTCTCGATACCACCCTCTTTAGCTGACTCTATCGCTTTTACATAAAAACTCATATAAGCATTTTTTCCATCTGGAACCACTGGGGTAAAACTGTTTAGAGCAGTTCTCTCAAGCAGTGAAGCGAGCTCTGGTGATATTCTCTCATACGGTAGAACCTGCTCATTAGTCTGAATATCTGGCGCATAGAACATTGGATTATTTATCTTCTCTTGAAGTCTTGCCTTATCTTTTGCCTGATAAATAATAACTGTAAAAGAGCTTGGATGTTTATAATTCTCTTTATGCATCTCATAATACTCCTTTACCTCCTCCTCACTTGGTTCAGAGACTGAAGAGTAAGCTATTGCTGAGTAGAGTTTCTGAGAGAGCAGTTTGTGTCTGATTTTCTCTTTTAGTTCAGTCGAACTCAAACCATTTGCCTCTCTAACAGCCTCGTAAAACTCACTGATGTTTAAATTGTTTCTAGCTGCTGTTTTCTTGATATCATCATAAACCTCTGAACTATTAACAGTGATTTTTCTCTCCTCTGTTTCAAGTTCCTCTAGTTTTTTACGGATCAAGATATCGGAAGCTTTTTTAGCATCGATTTTTGAAGTTTCCATCTCTTTTTTTATCTCATAAAGCGTAATCCCTTTATCTTTTACAACTATTGCCACACCGTCATAAACCTCTGCGTTTAGCACTGTTATCAAACCAAGAATTAAAAATATTTTATACATTACTATCCATTTGAAAAATTAATAAAATATTTTACCAACTTTTAACCAACATTTGCCTAAAATTCAATTACTAAAATAAAAGGCTCTCTTATGGTTGTTACTCGTTTTGCTCCAAGCCCTACTGGCTATCTTCATATCGGTGGTTTACGAACTGCACTTTTTTCTTATCTTTGGGCTAAAAAGAATGGTGGTGAGTTTGTGCTTCGCATTGAAGATACTGATAAAGCTAGAAACTCAGAAGCAGCAGCAGAGGCTATTGTAAAAGCTTTTGAATGGTTGGGTCTTAAACATGATGGTGAAATCACATACCAGTCTCAACGTGACGAGATATATGCGATGTATATCAAACAACTTCTTGACGAAGGCAAAGCATATAGATGTTACATGTCAAAAGAGGAACTTACGGAGTTACGTGAGGCTCAGATGGCAAATAAAGAGCGTACTAAATATAATGGAAAATATCGTGATTTTGATGGAACACCACCTGAGGGTATCGAGCCGGTTATCAGAATCAAAGCACCGCTGAGTGGAGAGATTTTAGTGCGTGATGGTGTTAAAGGAGATATCTCTTTTCAAGCAGAAGATATCTTAGATGATTTTGTAATAGCACGTGCTGACGGTTCACCGACTTATAACTTTGTTGTAGCTATTGATGATGCTCTTATGGGAATAAATGAAGTTATTCGTGGAGATGACCACCTCTCAAACACTCCAAAACAGATAGTAGTCTATGAGGCGCTAGGCTTTGATATACCTGCGTTCTATCACGTACCTATGATTCACAATTCAGCCGGGAAAAAACTGAGTAAACGTGACGGTGCTACTGATGTGATGGCCTATAAAGAGATGGGTTACACTCCAGAGGCTCTCTTAAACTTCTTAGTACGTTTAGGTTGGAGTTATGGTGACCAAGAGATATTTTCTATGGATGAGATGATAGAGCTTTTTGATCCCAAAGATATTAACAAATCTGCCTCTATCTACAACACAGATAAACTTGACTGGCTCAGTGCTCACTACATTAAAAACTCTTCAAACAATGAGTTAGCAGAACTCTTAACTGCTTATGACCTCATCTTGACTTCACATGATAAAAAAGAGATTTTACTTGATGCACTCAAAGAGAGAGCAAAAACTTTAAAAGAGTTAGCCGAGCTTATAAAAGAGATACTTGTAACACCAAGCACATATGATAACAAAGCAGTTAAAAAAGCTTTTAAAGAGGGTTCTGTAGAGATTTTAAACGCCTTTGGAGCAAAAATTACAAACGCTACAGAACTTCATCTTCCTAGTGATTATCATCACCTCATGGAAGAGGTAGTGAACGAGATGGAGATAGGTTTTGGAAAAATCGGTATGCCACTTCGTGTTGCACTTCTTGGAAAGATGGGCGGACCAAATATAGATGTCATCATGGCCGTTCTAGGACGTGAAGAGACTATGCTTAGAATCGCAAACGCAATAACTGCGAACTCTTAAAACTTCCACCCTTTATGGAGATAACTTTTATCTCCACACTTCTGGTTAAACAAAGATGATGTAAACTTCTCTCTATGAAAAACAATCAGATAAGTATAAAAACTATACTCAAGCTAATTTTAGATAAAAAGCCTTCACTCATTTATGGACAAATTATCACCCTTTTAGCAATCCTAGTGAGCGTCCCCATCCCTCTTATGCTCCCTGTTATGGTTGATGAGATACTTCTCAATAAACCAGGTACTTTTGTAGAGAGTATCAACTATTTTTTGGGAGAAACAACTGCGTTTTACTACATCGCAATAGTGACAATAGCTGTTATCTTTTTACGATTTATTTACTATTTTTTTACGGTTGTAATCACAAAAACATTTACCAAAATCTCAAAATATGTAACTTTCATGATACGAAAAAGGCTTATATCACATCTAAAAAGTGCCTCTATGAATGAGTATGAAACTCTTGGAAGTGGCGCCATCACTTCAAACCTCATTACAGATGTCAATACACTTGATTCCTTTATAATAACAAGCGTGAGCAAGGCTGTCTCTTCTATTTTGACTCTTCTTGCAGTTGCCATTGTAATGATAGCTATAGACCCTGTTTTGGGAATCATGATTCTTATTATTCAACCTGTTATCATGCTTTTAAGCAAAAAGATGTCAAAGATAGTCGGTAATCTAAAAAAAGAAGAAAACAGAGCAATCTCCAACTTTCAAGAGGATGTTGGTGAGACTTTAGAGTTGTTTGGACAGATAAAAGCCTCAAATCAAGAGAAGTATTTTTTCTCCCGTGCAACAAAGCTCGCAAATGAAATTCAGACAACTTCAAATGAGTACAGTTATAAAAACGTAGCTTATGAGAGACTCTCCTACACTATCTTTCTTGTTATGTTTGAAATCCTACGTGCTTCGGGTCTTGTACTGGTAGCTTATAGCGACCTGAGTATCGGTATGATGTTTGCAATGTTTGGTTATATCTGGTTTATCATGACACCTGTTCAAGATATGCTCTCTATGCAGTACTCCTACTCATCTGCTGTTGCAGCACTAGAGAGAATTAACAAGATACT
>JANTGV010000018.1 GCA_024762745.1 Sulfurimonas sp.
ACGTTATAGTCATGGACAGGCTTAAAAAAGCTCCCCCAGCAAGAAACGCAATTATATATGAGTATGATGGAATACGTTTAGAAAATGTTTATCTCAGAACTAAGGGAAGAGACGAGATTGATGGTCACTATGCAAATGCTCTGAGTAAAGAGAAAGCATTGGTAAAAGAGGATAGTTTAAATGCGCTCTACGTTGCATTTACAAGAGCTAGAGAAAACCTTATAATAGTCCAAAAATCAAAAGACTCTACTTTTGGACTGCTGGAGTTAAACGCAGGCTCATCCGGAACATTGTTATGTAGTGTTGAAGGTGAGACTCACTCAGTTAAAGAGGAGTATAAACCTCTAGAGTACCAATCATTTGACTATGGAACTCAGAGTGATATTTTAGCTTTAGAAAAAGAGTCTGACAGAGACTTAAGTGCTATTAACTTTGGTTTGGCCATGCACTATATGTTAGAGATGATGAGTGAGTTTTCTATGCAAAAGCTAGAAAACGCAATAGATATGACTCAAAACAGATTTGGATACTCACTCGAAGATGGTCAATTTGAAGATATACAAATGAGAGTAATACATCTCATCAAAAGTGAAGAGTTTCAAAATTTGAGCAGTGGCGAGTGTTATAAAGAGAAGGCTATAAGATACAAAAATGATCTTCGTTATATTGATCTGCTTGTTAAACGCAAAGATGGAGGATGGAATGTGCTTGATTATAAGAGCTCTATTGCATATTCTGAGGAGCATCTCAAACAGGTACGTTACTATGTCAAAGCGATAGTAGAGATAACGGGAGATACGGTAGATGGTTATATATGTTATCTTCTTGAGAATGATATAAAAATTGTAAAAGTTTAGAAGGGTTTTAAACCTTAAAAGAACCAAAAATTAAGCTATTTATAAGTTTATACAGCTATACTTTCGCCACAAAAGAAGAGAATTGTTTCGCTTTGGCAAAATGTTTCTTTTAGAAAATAAAAATAAGGGTTCTTGAATGAAATTTACAAAAATTGCAACTCCTGAACAAATTGATCAAAAATGGGTTTTGATTGATGCAGAAGGTAAAACTTTTGGTCGTATGATTACTGAAGTAGCTACTATACTTCGCGGTAAGAACAAAGTATGTTTTACTCCAAATGTTGACTGTGGTGACTACGTAGTTATCATTAACGCTTCTAAGGCTAAATTTAACGGTTTAGGTAAAGTTGCTAATAAAGAGTATTTCTCTCATTCTGGTTACTTCGGTTCTACTAAGAGTGTTAAAATGACTGA
This sequence comes from Sulfurimonas sp., assembly GCA_024762745.1. Next base: position 1,272 of record JANTGV010000018.1, read on the forward strand.
GCTTTTAGAAAAAAACCCTGAGAAACTATATAAGTTAGCAACTCGTGGTATGCTTCCTAAAACTAAGCTTGGTGCTAAAATGCTTAAAAAATTAAAAATTTATGCAGGTGCTGAACATCCTCACACTGCACAAATTGCTAAATAAGGATTCATTACATGGCAAATAAAATATATGCAACAGGTCGTCGTAAAGCGTCTATAGCAAAAGTATGGTTAACTCCAGGTTCTGGTAAAATTACTATCAACGGTCTTTCATTAGACGCATGGTTAGGTGGACTTGAAGCTAAGAAGCTTCGTGTTAAACAACCATTAGTTCTTTCTAAGCAAGATGGTGCGGTTGATATCGTAGCTACTACTGTTGGTGGTGGTTTCGGTGGTCAAGCTGATGCTCTTCGTCATGGTATTTCTCGTGCATTAGTTGCATTTGATCCAGCGATTAAAGCTATCCTTAAACCAGAAGGTATGATGACTCGTGATGCACGTGTTGTTGAACGTAAGAAACCAGGTAAGCGTAAAGCTCGTCGTTCTCGTCAGTTCTCTAAGCGTTAACACCTGTTTTATACATAATAATGAGCAAAAGCCCATTATTATGGCAGGGACACTCTGTCCCTACAACCCCCTAAAGCTACAAAAAACTTATTTTTTGAGAATATACTCTCAACGCACAGATCAAACGAAAACAATCTTTAGTTAAACTTATTTATATATAATGTCCTCACATAATCAAAGAGGCATTTTTATGAAAAAAATCGTTATATTTCTACTTGTTGTAATTTTAGTTGCTACTGCACTTCCAGTTATCGGAAATAAACTTGTTGAGAACTCACTTGATGATAGACTCGCTACGCTAAGCTCGTATGGTTTAGAACTTAGTAAGGCAGAGACAGAGTCAAGTTATCTTTCAACAAAAAAGCATTTTGAGTTTTTACTAAGAGATGCGGATAAATTTGTTGCGTATTTGAATCAATACTCTGATCAACAGATACCACCTTATGTAAATGCAATGTTTGATGGTGTTGTAGTTGGAGCAGATGTGGAGTATTGTAATTTTCCACTCAGTAAAGATTTAACTCTAGATATCTATCCATTGACACTCTCTAAAAGTATGATGGAGAGTATAAAGAGTGAAGATTTAAATTTTTATAACTATCTGGAAAAGTTTCTTCACTCAAAAGGAGTTTTATATCACATTAACTACAATATAATAAGTGAAGATTTTGATGGCTATATTAAAGATATTAAAGAGAGTTACACTCTTAAAGATTCAACTCTTATAGCACTAGATTTACTTAATGCAACTTATGAGGGAAATGGTGAACTAATAGCTCCAGAACGTCTCAAATCCCAAATAGATAAAATCAATTTATCAGTAGACAATGTAAATACGAAATTAAACTTTACTCTTGATGACTTTAGCAGTCAGTCAGTTTTTGAATCACAAAGTACATATATTACAAGTGGTAATTTAAAGGGGGTTCAACTCAGTGTTGATACAATGAGTGAGGACCTTATATTTAAGGCAAATGATATTAAAGTCAATTTCTCTTCAAATACTCAAGGCGATAAAGCACAGATGAGTGCGAGTAGTTCACTAAGTGATTTGAGTATTAAATCCGATAAAATAGATATATTTATGAAAGAGTTTATGTATGATGCAGCTGTTCATGAAATGGACAAAGACTCTCTAGAAGAGTTAAGAGTTATAACTTCTAAAGCAAAAGTTTCATCTTCTTCAGTACTTCAAGAAGATATACAAAACGCAGCAGTAAAACTCCTTTCTCATGGATTAAAGGTAGATATTGCAAGGTTTTCACTTGATAATGTTACTTTAAACCAAACAGAAGACTTGAAAGGCTTTGATTTAAAGGCAAAACTAGAGATGAAAGAGGACAAGGATTTAGTGCAGAAGGTTAAACTTTCTCCTCTTTTAGTGGCAAATAATCTGGACATGACAATCAATATTAAACTCTCTAAACAGTTATATGCCAAATTAAATAAAGGTCTGCCGATGAGTAGTATGGCCACTGCTTATGCTAAAGAGAGTGGCAACGATGTTTTATTTGATATTACATTTTTAAATGGTGAGTTTAAAGTGAATGGAAAAGCACTAAGATAACTATGAAATATCTTCTAGTTTTTCTCTTCTCTTTAAACATTTTTGCTTCTACTCTTCATTTGGCAACCTCTGCCAATCCATCGAGGATAAACCCTATTTTAGCTACAGATTCAAGTTCGAGTGAGATAGCAGGGTTTATATTTAATGGGCTGGTCAAGTACGACAAAGACTCCTCTACGATTATTTCAGACTTAGCAGATAAGTTCTATTTTAAAGATAATACGACTCTTATCTTTGAACTCAGAAAAGATGTAAAATGGCATGATGGAGAGATTTTTAGTGCAGAAGATGTGCTTTTTACCTATGAGACACTCATATCTGAAAAGATAGCTTCTCCATATAGTGCTGCATTTAGATTTGTAAAGAGTGTAAAAATCTTAGATGAGTTCAAAGTAGAAGTGGTATACATGAAACCTTACTTTAAGGCTCTAGAGACTTGGATGATGGGGATACTGCCGGCACATCTTTTAAAGGGTGAAAAAAATCTGATGAGCTCTAAGTTTAATACAGACCCGATAGGAACAGGTCCCTATAGACTCCATCAGCTAGAACACTCTAAAAACATAATACTTACTGCTTTTGATGAGTATTTTGAAGGACGTCCAAAGATAGACAGAATCTCTTTTCATGTTATAGCAGATCCTATGACACGATTTTTAATGCTGAAATCTGGGACTTTAGATATAGGTTCAGTAGAGCCAATGGCTTATGAGAGACAGCTAAGCGCAGATTTTTTTGACACTTTTAACACTTATGAGGATATCAGTCACTCCTATACGTATTTAGGTTTTAATTTAAGACGTGAGAAGTTTAAAAACCCAGATGTTAGAGAGGCACTCTCTTTGGCAATAGATAGACAGGAGATAGTTGACATACTCTTTTTTAAACATGCAAGAGTCTGTACAGGTCCTTTTCTACCAGGAACAAAAGCTTTTAATCAAAATGTAAAAGCCCCAGTTCAAGATTTGGAAAAAGCAAAAGAGTTACTTAAAAACGCAGGGTATACAAAGAGTAATCCTTTTGAATTTGAGATAGTTACTTCAAATTCAAGTTCTATAAGACCATATGCAGCTCAAATTTTACAGCACCAACTCAAAAAAATAGGAGTTGTTGTAAACTTAAGAGTGATGGAGTGGCAGGCATTTTTAAATATGGTCGTTTTTCCAAATAAGTTTGACGCAGTACTTCTAGGTTGGGGACTCTCTCCTACACCTGACCCTTATATGTTCTGGCATACAGAGAGTGATAAAAAAGGTGGCTTTAACTTAGTTGGTTATGACAATCCAAAAATAGATAAGATGATAGAGGAGTCTCAAACTATTATAGACAGAGAGAAGCTCTCTTTGATATGGCAGGAGATGTTTAAAATTATCGTAGAGGATAATCCATACCTTTTTTTATATATCCCTAATTCTATCACCGCAGTAAACAGAGATATTAAAAATGTGACTCAAAGTACCAGTGGTATCTGGCATAACTATATAGAGTGGGAAAAATAGATGAAGAGCGAGAAGACAGTATCATTAATACTAGGAAGTGGTGGTGCTCGTGGTTTAGCGCACATAGGTGTAATACAATATCTTGTAGAAAATAGTTACCAAATAAAATCGATATCAGGATGTTCTATAGGTGCGTTGATTGGTGGGATATATGCTGCCGGTAAACTTGATATATTTGAAGCTTGGGTGAAAGCGTTAAATAGGCTTGATATTATCACCCTATTGGATGTCTCTTGGAGTGGCGGAGGCTTTGTTAAAGGTGATAAGATAATATCTACCTTAAAAGATTTGATTGGTGATATCGATATAGATGAATTAAACATTAAATTTACAGCAGTGGCAGCGGATGTAAAAAGAGAAAAAGAGATTTGGTTAAGCAAGGGGAATCTGTTTGATGCAATTCGTGCTTCAATCTCTTTGCCGATGTTCTTTACTCCGTATACAATCAATGGTATAGAGTTGGTAGATGGCGGAACACTCAACCCTGTTCCAATAGCACCTACATTTCAGGATAATACAGATCTGTCAATAGCTGTAAATTTAGGTGCAATAAGCAGTAATACAATTCAAAACATAGATGTTGAAGAGAATAAAGAGGAATCAATCAGTGATAATATAACTGTTTTTCTAAATAAGATTAAAGAGACAGTCTCAAGTCAACACTCAGAGAGTTGGAGTATGTATGAGGTTGCCAATCAATCATTTGATGCAATGCAAAATACTATAGCAAGACAGAAACTAGCCGCATACCCTCCAGATATTTTAGTAGATATATCACGGGATGCCTGTGGAACTTTGGAGTTTGACAGAGCAGATGAGATGATACTTTTGGGTTATAAAAGTATAAAAGAACTACTTGAAAAAAACCAGGATATTAAAATATGATAATACTGTTTGATTTAGACGGAACGCTTATAGAATCAACTGAGGCTATTACTTCAACTTTTCATCATGCCTTTGATGTTCAGGGCGAAAAACATCCCACAGATGCAGATATTCAAGCACTTATAGGCTATCCGCTTGATGTTATGTTTGCCAGACTTGGAGTAGAAGAGAGCAGGGTGTGGGACTTTGTAAATACCTATAAACAGAAGTATAGAACAATCTCAAAAATTAAAACTGAACTACTTCCCCAAGCTAAAGAGGCAGTGGAGTTGGCAAGTAGTTTCGCAGAGCTAGGTATAGTTACTACAAAAACTGGACTCTATTCACAAGAACTTATGGAACACTTTGGAATTATGCAACATTTTGAGGTTCTTGTAGGTCGAGAACATGTGCAGAATCCAAAGCCACACGAAGAGCCAATTTTAACAGCACTCACAAGCTTTGATTGTGAGAATAAAGAGATATGGATGATAGGAGATACGAAACTTGATCTCCTCTCTGCACAAAACGCAGGTGTAAACTCTATAGGTGTTCTTAGTGGATATGATACTCACGAAACACTTCAGGAGTTCACAGATATCATACACAATAATGCTCTTGAAGCCGTAGAGTATTTAAGAACAAGAAAGATATAAAAGATTTCTATCTAACTTTTAAATTTCAAAAATTTCAAGATTTAAAAGGATAAAATACAAATAATAAATTGCACTAGTGCAATGGGTCTACCGCCAAGGTAAACCTAGTGTTAACGTAGGTAGCGGAATTACTTCCGATATTGTCAAAAATAGATGAAGGGCTTCCTTCATTTTATGAAATAAAATTAAGGATATTATATATGCCATTACTAGACTCTTTTACAGTTGACCATACTATCATGCCAGCACCGGCAGTTCGTCGTGCTAAAGGAATGAAAACGCCAAAGGGAGATGATATTACCGTCTTTGACCTGCGTTTTGTCAGACCAAATGAAGATATACTCTCTCAAGAGGGTATCCACACTTTAGAGCATCTTTTTGCCGGTTTTATGAGAGAGCATCTTAATTCAAAAGATGTTGAGATAATCGACCTCTCTCCTATGGGTTGTCGTACAGGTTTTTATATGTCTGTACTTGGAACTCCAAGTGAAGAGAGAGTTGCTGATGCTTGGGAAGCTTCTATGAAGGATGTCTTGAATGTTAAAGAGCAAAAGGATATCCCGGAGTTAAATATCTATCAGTGTGGTACATATAAGATGCACTCACTTGATGATGCAAAAAAGATTGCCTCAGAAGTGCTTAGAAAAGATATTGATATTATGGATAACGAAGCTTTACAACTTGATTTAACTAAGATAGACTAGAGTTGTTCTTGAGAGAGTTTGATGATGTACTTCATACTATGACTCTGAGTGAGGATGGTTCTTATACGGCCTACTCAAAGGAGTATGATGAGCACTATCACTCAACTAGGGATGGAGCACTAAAAGAGTCACTCCTAAAACATGTGAAACCTGCGTTTAGTCTTATGCAAGGGAGAGAAGAGATACATATTTTAGATATTTGCTATGGTTTGGGTTTTAACACACTTGCTACGCTCCATTATTATAAACAGAAAAATTTAGAATCCAAGCTTTCAATTTACTCTCCAGAACTCGATGCTTCACTCGTAAAATCACTCGTGAGTTTTACCTATCCAGAAGAGTTTGAAGAGTTTAAAGATATTGTAAAAGCTATATCTGAAGATGGTATATATGAAGATGAGAACGTCTATATAGAGGTCTTTTTAGGTGATGCAAGAGAGTATGTTAAAAGATTTGAAGATAAGTTTGATATAGTATATCAGGACGCTTTTTCACCAAGTGTAAATCCTATTCTTTGGACAAAAGAGTACTTTCGTGATATTAAACGCAGTATAAAAAAAGATGGCATCTTAACGACTTACTCTACATCACTTCCTACAAGATTGGCTCTACATGAGAATGGGTTTAAATTATATACTAACAGCGGAGAGGATTTTAGAACGGCAACAGTCGCTTCACTATCAAAACTTGATACTTTTGATAGTGTGGATATAGAGCATAAAATATCGTGTAATCCAAATACCAAACCCTTAAGAGACTAAGAATCTATTACAGATAAAAACTCCTCTCCAAACTGCTCATATTTTTTTGCACCAACCCCATTTACTTGGAGCATACTAGTCTTGTCAAATGGTCTGTCATTGGCGAGATGTTTTAGGGTCTTATCACTAAAAATCAAGTAAGCCGGAACACCAAGTTCAGATGCCAGTTCACTGCGTTTTACTCGCAGACTCTCAAAGAGTTCATCATCATAATCAAACTCTTTCTCCTGTTTGATTTTTTTAGTTTTTGTATCTATATCGAGCCTTGAAGATTTTATATCAACACTCTTTTGCGACTTTAGAATCTCGATAGCTTCATTGGTTAGCAGGAGTACACTAAAGTCACCGATGGTTAAAACTTTTAACTCTAAAAGACGCTCAACTATAACAAACCACTCTTTTTTACTCAACTGCGTTCCTATTCCATATACGGAGAGCTTATCAGCTGCGTTTGTTATAAGTTTTTGCTCTTTTGAACCTCTTAATATGTCTATGATGTAGTTTTTTCCAAAGCTCTGCTGCGTTTTATATACAGCACTTAAGAGCATCTGTGCCTCTTTTGTGATGTCCTGGCGTTTATCATCTGAACTTAAGCAGTTGTCACACCGCTCACGACACTCATCAAGAGTGTCATTAAAATACTCGGCAAGCTGTTTATGAAAGCATATCTCACTTGTTGCGTATTTATATATCATATCTATTTTGGAGTCTAGGTGGGCTCTGTAACTTTCATCTGTTATATCATGCAAAAATCTCTTATGCAGTACTATATCTCCGGCATTAAAAAGAAGTAAAACCTCGCTATCTTCACCATCGCGCCCAGCTCGACCAATCTCTTGATAGTAGTTCTCTTGAGACTTTGGAAGGGACATGTGAACAACAAAACGGATGTCACTTTTATCTATTCCCATTCCAAAGGCAATAGTTGCTACCATAATGTCTATATTGTCATTGACAAATATTTTAAAGTTCTGCTCTCGAACATGTTGGGGTAGCCCTGCATGGTAGGGGAGAGATCTGTACCCATTGATATTTAAAAATGCACTCAACTCTTCTGCTTTTTTCCGCGAACTAACATAGATAATGCCGCTCTCATTTTGATGTCTTGAGAGAAAATTTTTAAGTTGTGCATGACCATTGCTAATACGTCTCTCTGAAGATATAAAAATGTTTTTTCGAAAGATTTTTCCCTTTAAAAGCTTTGGATTCTCAAGTCTTAATTCCCTTAAAATATCTTCCGTAACATTATCTGTTGAGGTAGCGGTAAACGCAGCTATAGTCGTATTTGGAAAATTAGCCTTTAGATTTCCTAAAGCTCTGTAGTCATCTCTAAACTCATGTCCCCACTGAGATATACAGTGTGCCTCATCTATAACAAAAAAGTTTATGTTGAGGTTATTTAAAATGTTTAGAGTGGAGCCGTTATTGAGCCTCTCCGGCGAGAGGTAGAGAAACTTCAGTCTTGCGTTTTGTGCCGCATAGATAATATCTTCTACTTCTTCAAAAGTTTGAGCTGATGATATCATCTCAGCAGCTATATTTTGTGCTTTAAGAGCTGAGACTTGGTCTTGCATAAGTGCAATTAGGGGCGAGATGACTACTGTTATTCCATCCATCAAAAGAGTCGGGAGTTGGTAGACTAAAGATTTTCCGCCGCCTGTTGGAAGTATCATCAGCAGGTCTTGATTAGCTAAAATAGCATCAACACCCTCCTCTTGGTGGACTCGAAAGTTATTGTGCCCAAAGGCGTCTTTGAGGAGCTTGTGTTTCATTGAGATTTTAAAAGCTTGCGTTTATAGCGTCAACTTCATCCCATGTCAGAGGTGACTTGTTTTGGTGAGCAATGATATGTGACACATAGCGTGCAAACATATCTGTTTCAACATTTACTTTTGAACCGCGTTTGTAGTTTCTAAAGAGAGTCTCTTTCATAGTGTGTGGGATGATAGTGAGTCTAAAACTGTTTGCGTTTACATCATTTACTGTAAGACTGACACCATCTATAGTTATTGAACCTTTTGGAACAATATATGGGATGAATTTTTTATCAACTTCGATGAACACATCAAAAGAGTTTCCACTGTTTTTAATCTCTTTTATAGTACCAATAGCGTCAATATGCCCTTGAACAACATGACCTTCAAACCTATCACCCATCATCATAGCAGGCTCTATATGGACTTCATCTTTGTAGTTCTCCATCGCTAGAAGTTTTTGAGACTCTGGAGAGAGTTCAACAGCAAAACCGTCACCTAAAACTTTGACAACTGTTAAACAGGCACCATTAATGGCTATAGAGTCACCAAGTTCTGCTTTA
>JANTGV010000019.1 GCA_024762745.1 Sulfurimonas sp.
CAATAATTGCTGAGCTACCTCCAGAGAGTAGGTATATAAAAAGATCATCCTCTGCACAACTATTTATTTTTTCTGAAAGCTTTATTCCAGCATCGATACTTTTTTGACTTGGAAGCGGGTGTGAACCCTCTTGGACATCGATATATTTCAGTTTTTCATTTGTAAAGGGACAGACAATAAGTCCACTACTAATCTTTGAGCCTAAAATCGCTTCTATCTCATAGGCCATGGTAAACGCAGCCTTTCCAGAACCAAAGACATAGAGGTTTTTGTATAGGCTTAAATCGTAGCTATCTTTTCCAATAGTTAAGACATCACCCTCTAATATACACTGTTCATGCATAAAGCTTTTAGGCATAGAGGCTTCCAGAGCATCTTTATATATCTGAGTTGCAACCATTTTATTGGACATAAAAAATCTCTTTTATCGAACTGTTCCAGCCCTTTGGCCCTGCAAATGGAGCTCTACGTACATCATCGTTTCCTATAGGTGCATAACTTCCGTCGTATCTCTGTATAAGAATCCCGATATCTGCCTCTTTAATCATTGAGAAATCATTTGCACTATCTCCTAGTGCTATTTTTTTATGAAGGGTATCATGATACTCATCATACATATGTGTAAGATTTTTCATTGCGTTCGCTTTATCTTGATTGAGCGAAATAAGATGATAAAAACGACCACCCTCAACAATGTCCAAGCCTTCAATATTTGCTTTTACTTTCAGCTCCTCTATCAACGAACTGTCATCAATTACGAAAGGTTCCGTGAAGTCACGTTTCATAGCATCTATTGCACCCTCTTCACCTAGACCTGTCAGTGCCATAACCTCTTCTACGCCCATATCTCCAAAACCTTTAATTGGGTATTCGCGTTTCATACTTGTAAAAAAGAGTCTCAGTTCTATATATGAATGTGCATGAGAAACACTAATCCAATCATCTTTGTAAATCATAGCATCTGCTAATATACAGTCTGAAGGAATAAAAATTCCAGCACCGTTTTCCACTATAAAAGGGGCATGCAGACCTATCTCTTTTTGGAGCTTAACAACTTCGGAAAATGTTTTGCTTGTCGCGATTATGATAGGAACCGCTTGACTGCCAAGGTAATCTATCGCCTCTTTAGCATCACTAAAGTCGTAGTCATCATGATTTAAGAGTGTCCCATCCAAATCAGTAAACACAATATAGTTATCTTTTTTCATCAGCACATTTTATCTTAGAAAAAAAGAATTAAGCTTTTTTGAGTGTATAATATTTGTACAATACTTATGCATAAATAATAATCATCAATAATTAACAACTCTAAGAATCATCTGATATAATTTTCAAATCATATTCTATAGGAGATTTATAATGGCACATAAAAATGCTGGTCTAAAAGTAAAAAAAGAGGAGTTAATCGATATAGATTCACTAATCTCCGCCTACTACTCTTTAAAACCAGACACTTCCCTGCCTGAGCAGAGAGTTGTCTTTGGAACATCCGGACACCGTGGAAGTTCTTTAAAAAGCAGTTTTAATGAGACTCATATTTTAGCTATTGCTCAAGCTCTATGTGATTATAGAAGAGAACAAGCTATTACAGGAACACTATTCATCGCTCAAGATACCCATGCTCTTTCATCCCATGCACAGATGACAGCGCTCAGAGTTTTTAGTGCCAATGGGGTTCAATGTGCAATAGCAAAAGATAATGGCTATACACCTACCCCCGTTTTATCTTTCAGTATCATAGAAGCTAATAAAACAAATAGTGAAAAATGTGACGGTGTTGTTATCACACCTTCACATAATCCTCCCCAAGATGGTGGTTTCAAATACAATCCGCCAAATGGTGGTCCGGCAGATACAGACATAACATCAGTTATTGAAACAGCTGCAAACACTTACATACAGAATGGTTTAGCCGGCGTAAAGACTCTCAGTGAAGAGGAAGCTTTAAAAAACGCAGAAAAGATTGACTTTATAACTCCTTATGTAAAATCTTTGGATGAAATTATCGATATGAAGCTTCTACAAAGTAGTAGTCTAAAAGTTGGAGTTGACCCACTTGGTGGCTCTGGCATAGAGGTCTATAAAAAGATAAATGAGGTTTATGGACTCAATCTTGACATAGTTAACGACAAAGTAGACCCCACTTTTAGTTTTATGTCTTGTGACCATGATGGAAAAGTGAGAATGGACTGTTCCTCTCCCTGCGCTATGGCTTCGCTTGTGTCGCTGAAAGAGAAGTATGATTTGGCCTTTGCAAATGACCCTGATTTCGATCGCCACGGTATTGTTACCCCAACTGGACTTATGAATCCTAACCACTACCTCTCAGTAGCAATTTGGTATCTGTTTCAAAACCGTCCAACCTGGAGTAATGAACTCTCCATTGGAAAGACACTGGTATCAAGTTCCATGATAGACAGGGTAGCCGCTTCTATTGGGAAAAACCTCATAGAGGTTCCTGTTGGATTTAAATGGTTTGTTGATGGTCTTTGTAACGGAACTATCGGTTTTGGTGGAGAAGAGTCTGCCGGAGCATCTTTTTTACGTAAAGATGGAACTGTTTGGTCAAGTGATAAAGATGGAATTATCCTAAACCTTTTAGCTTTTGAGATTACTGAAAAACTAAAAAAAGATCCTTCCCAAATCTATAGAGAACTTGAAAAAGAGTTTGGTGTATCTTACTATGAACGCAGTGATGCCCCCGCAACAAGTGAACAAAAAGCAAAACTCAAAAAACTCTCTCCTGATGCTATAACATCAAAAACTTTAGCAGGAGAAGAGATAACGGGTATCTTTACAAACGCAAGTGGAAACAACGCGCCTATTGGTGGTCTTAAAGTCAGTACTAAAAATGGTTGGTTTGCAGCTCGACCATCCGGAACAGAAGATATTTATAAAATCTATGCGGAGAGTTTTATCTCTCAAGAGCATTTAACCAAAATTCAAGACGAGGCAAAAGCTCTCGTACTCAGTGTGCTTTAATGGCTTTTATCCCTAAAACACCCTATCTTACTACGGATGGAATCGTTGAAATTTATGATGAGAGTGAAAATTTTTTAGGTATTGTTCTCATCCAGAGAAAAAATGAACCACTTGGCTTAGCCCTTCCGGGAGGTTTTGTGGATGTAGGCGAGAAAGTAGAGAGCGCTGTTGTTCGTGAAATGAAAGAGGAGATATCTCTAGATGTAAAAATTATAAAACTTTTAGGTCTCTACTCTGATCCCGCTAGAGATCCACGTTTTCATACTGCCTCTGCTGTCTATATCTGTAAAGCCTACGGAAGACCTGTTGGTGCAGATGATGCAAAAGAGGCTTCTATCTACTCTCTAAACAACATCCCCTTAGAACAACTGGTTTTTGACCATAGAAAAATAGTCGAGGATTACCTTAGAGAGAGTCTGTAGCTTCCTGTGCTAACTTAGTAATTAAATCATATCTGTTGAGTTTTATATAGTCATTTGGCACTATCCAGCTTCCTCCTACACATAAAACATTTTTCAGACATAAATACTCCTTAGCATTTGCTGCGTTTATACCACCTGTTGGGCAAAATACCACATCGCTAAAAGGTGCCCGAAAAGCTTTTAAAGCACCCACCCCACCAACAACATTTGCAGGAAACAGCTTAAAAGCATCATAGCCGTACTCCAAACCCTGCATAATTTCACTCGCGTTTGAAACACCAGGAAGCAATGGTATAGAGTTCTCATACTTTGCTAAACTCTCTGTAAGTCCTGGACTAATTGCAAAAGCGGCTCCAGCATCCTCTACCATCTTAAACTGTTCAGGATTTATAACTGTCCCTGCTCCAGTTGTAGCCTCTGGAAACTCTTTATTAACTGCGTTTATAGCTTCTATTGCGCAAGAGGTTCTAAGTGTAATCTCAAATATACTCACACCCCCTTGAAGCAGTGCTTCTGATAAACGCAGAGACTCCTCTACACTATTGACACTAATTACAGGTATAACCTTTGATATTCTCATCACTTCACGTGCATCTAACATATCTCTTCTCCACTTAAAGAAAAACTACAAGCTCCCTCTTCGGCACTCGAACTACACGCCCGCATAACACTAAAAAGCTCTCTTCCAACTCCATAATGATTTTTAGAGAGATCAACACCATTAGCTCTTCTATTTTTTATAACAGTATCTTTAACATCCAAAAGCAGCTCTCCACTCTCACAATGAAGCGTGATAATGTCTCCATCCCGAATCTTACCTATCACTCCGCCATCTTTTGCTTCAGGGCAGAGATGAATTGCTGAAGGAACCTTTCCCGATGCTCCAGACATCCTTCCATCAGTGATAATTGCCACTTTAAACCCTCTGTCTTGTAAAGCTCCCATCGATGGAAGGAGACCATGGAGTTCAGGCATACCGTTTGATTTTGGGCCTTGATAAGGTAAAACCGCGACAAAATCCATCTCAAGCTCACCTGCAGTAAACGCAGCTTTTAATGCCTCTTGCGAGTAAAAAACTTTTGCAGGAGCTTGAATAACCCTATGCTCTTTTTTTAGTGCGGAAGTTTTAATAACTGCACGGCCAATATTTCCATCTAAAACACGTAAGCCTCCCTCTTTAGAAAAAGGCTTCTCTACACTAGCAATTACATCTAAATTTAATGAACTTGATGTCGATTGTTTATAAAAGAGCTCTCCATCTTTCAAATATGGCTCTTGCAGATATTTACTCAGACCTCGTCCCATAAGTGTATTTACATCTTCATGTAAAAGTCCCGCTTTTAAAAGTTCCGCGATTACTACAGCCATGCCACCAGCTTGATGAAAATGATTCACATCAGCACTTCCATTTGGATACATCTTACAAAGTAGCGGTGTAATTTTTGAGAGTGCATCAAAATCATCCCACGTTAAAACAATACCACATGCACGTGCCATAGCAATGATATGTATAGTATGATTTGTTGAACCCCCTGTTGCCAAAAGCCCAACAATTGCATTTACAAAGCTTTTCTCATCTATAAGTTTTGAGAGTGGCATATAGTTCTCACCAAGTGGCGAGAACTCCAGAAGTTTACAAGAGACCTCCTCAGTAAGAGCATCACGCAGAGGTGTGTTTGTATTTACAAAGGAAGCTCCTGGAAGATGCAGACCCATTATCTCCATAAGCATCTGGTTTGAGTTTGCCGTGCCATAAAAGGTACATGTTCCCGCTGAGTGATACGAAGCACTCTCAGCTTTAAGTAGTGCCCCCTCCTCTACCTTGCCCTCAGCAAACTTTTGTCGCACCTCTGCCTTTTGAGAATTACTAATACCAGAGGGCATAGGTCCAGCTGGAGCAAATACTACGGGAAGGTGTCCAAAGCTCATAGCTCCTATGAACATCCCTGGAACAATCTTATCACATACTCCAAGCATCACTGCCCCGTCAAACATATTGTGTGAAAGCGCTATGGCTGTACTCATAGCAATATTATCACGGGAAAAAAGACTCAACTCCATTCCCGGTTGAGACTGTGTCACACCATCACACATTGCAGCAACCCCACCTGCAAACTGAGCAGTTGCACCTTTAAAGTTTAATGCTCGTTTGATAAGTGGTGGATAACCTACAAAAGGTTGATGTGCAGAGAGCATATCGTTATAAGCTGAGACAATTGCAATATTCTCTTTTTGTCCGGAGGATAGTTCTGCTTTTTCATGTTCTGAACATGGTGCCATTGCATGTGCTAAGTTACTGCAACCTAATGCTCCACGCTGTACTGTAGTGCTATGAGCTTCACTCATCCTTTTTAAATAAACTTTTCTACTTACTGCAGAACGTTTTATAATTTTTTCTGTAATCTCAAGTAGCTTTGCATTAATCTGCATAATAAACCTCCAGTAGAGGCTCTTTTTGCTGCATCATTGCGACTATTGGCATACTTTTTTCATCATTTGAATCGCTAGCCTTCTCAAACACCTCTTTTTTCTCTCTACCCTCTATATGTAAAATCAAATGTTTACTGCTAAGCAGATAAGAACGACTCAGAGTGATTCGCTCTTTTGGCTCCACTGTTGCAGTTGTTGCACAGACCATATCATCTGTATTGAGTGCAAAATCAAGCTCTGCTGTATGAGGAAAAAATGAAGCAGTGTGTCCATCTGTTCCCATACCAAGTACCACAACATCGAGCTCCTTGGAAAACTTTTCTAGAGTAGCGGCTAAATTATCTACACCCTCTTGAGCAGATGCATCATCTGTTTTAAGAGTAAAAAAGCTTGCAGCTTGGGCATAATTTTTTAAAAGATTATCTCGTATAAGCTTCTCATTGCTCTTCTCACTTGAAGCATCAACCCATCTCTCATCTACAAGAGTAACACGAACTTTCTCCCAGTCAAGTCGTATATTTGAAAGATTTTGCAAAAGCTTAACAGGTGTTGAGCCTCCAGATAAAACTAGTGTTGCATAGCCTTTTGCGTTTATTCCTGAGATTAGAGTATTAATAATCCTCATTGAGAGCTTCTCTACTAATTCACTCCGCATAGCAAAGCTCTTGAAGTCATAATAGTTATTCGCCATACCAACTTCTCCCATCCTTTTCTATCATCGCGATTGAGGCTGATGGACCATTTGTTCCAGCCTGATACGACTTTGGCTTGAGCTTTATCTCTTCCCATCCATCTAAAATCTTATCTGCCCATATCCAAGCAGCTTCAACCTCATCTCGACGCATAAATAGTGTAGGGTTATCTCTAATAACATCTAAAATCAAATGCTCATAGGCATCTGGAATTCTTGGTGCATCCTCAGGAATGTTAAGGTCAAGCTCGACCTTTTCAAGTCTCATCCCCTCACTAAGTCCCGGTACCTTGTTCATAACAAACATAGAGATAGACTCATCAGGTTGCAGACGGATAACAAGCTTGTTACTGTCTATACATGAGCCACCTTTTGGAAATATAGAGTGAGGAATCTCTTTAAAATCAACTACTATTTCACTGTAGCGTTTGCTCATACGTTTTCCTGTTCTCATATATATAGGAACATTATTCCAACGCCAGTTATCTATATCGGCTCGAAGAGCTACAAAAGTCTCCGTGTCACTCTTAGGACTGCCTCCCTCCTCTTCAAAAAAACCGGGGACTGCTTCTTTATTGATTGCACCGGAGCTATATTGACCTCGCACAGTTTTACTTTTTAGGTCATCCCCTTCAATAAAACGCAAAGAGCGAATAACTTTGAGCTTTTCATCACGAACACTATTCCCATCAAGAGAGCAAGGGGGTTCCATAGCTACAAGACATAAAAGCTGCATGAGATGATTTTGCATCATATCACGCATGGCTCCATACTCATTATAGTAGTCCCATCTTCCTTCTAGTCCAACACTTTCAGCCACGGTTATCTGAATATGGTCAATATACTGTGCATTCCATATAGGGGCAAAGAGCATGTTTGAGAAACGCAGTGCCAAAATATTTTGCACGGTATCCTTACCTAAGTAATGGTCTATTCTAAAAATAGCTGACTCATCAAAGTACTCTGCCACCTCCTCATTTATAACACGAGAGGAAGCTAAATCTCTGCCTATTGGTTTCTCTAAGACTACACGGGAGAGTTCTGTTATAAGATTATGCTCATCGAGTGATTTACAGATATTTCCAAAAAGTGAAGGGGAAGTAGAAAGATAGTTAATTCGCTCTCTTGAAGGTTTCTCATCTAAGAGTTTCGTTAAATCCTTATAAGTCTCACTATCAGTTAAGTCAGCCTGTGCATAAAAGAGATGTTTTTTAAATGATTCAAAAAAGCTTGCATCAAAACAGTCATTTTTTAAATTCAATTTTAGTTTTTCATGGATTAGATCAAGATGCTCATCTTGAGACAAGGGATCACGAGAAACAGAGATAATTCTACTCTCATTAGATATATATCCATCGTAGCAGAGGTGATAGAGTGCGGGCATAAGCTTTCGTAATGCCAAGTCACCATGTCCACCAAAAATTATAATATCACATTTTCTCTCTTTTGTCATTTCAAAACCTTTTACTTATTCTGCCTAAAAAATAGTGTTTTTATTTAAATAAATTGCTTAAAAATTAATCTTTATGTCATATAGCAAATACATAGAGCTCTTTAAACAATAGTAGCTATAATTTTAAAAATTCAACTCAAAGCTATAAACCATGACCGATAACTCTCTGATAACAAAAGAAACTCTTTTCAAAATACTCTCTTCGCGTTTTTCTGCCGAGGAGAAAAAACTCTCACAAATCCCAAACCCTTCTCTGCTTCAAAATGCTCCAAACGCAGCTAAAAAAATAGCAGAAGCAATAAGAGAGAACAGAAAAATAACTCTCGTTGGCGACTACGATGTAGATGGTGTAAGCTCTACTGCAATTATGGTTGATTTTTTCAGACAAATTCCCTATCCTCTTGAAGCCATAATTCCAAACCGCTTCAGAGATGGCTATGGCGTTTCTCCTAAAGTACTAGAGAGGATAAACGCAGACTTAGTCATAACATGCGACAATGGAATATCGGCAGTCGAAGCAGCGAAAATATGTAAAGAGCGTGGGATTGAGCTTATTATCACGGATCATCACACTCCATCAGAACTTTTGCCGGAAGCTTTTGCTATTGTTGACCCGAAACTCTCCACTTGTGAGTATCCTTTTAAAGAGATATGTGGAGCCCAAGTCGCTTGGTTACTTCTAGGACTTGTGAAAAAAGAGCTCAACCTGAGTATAGATATGAGACAATTTTTAGACATCTTGGCTATCGCTATTATTGCAGACATTATGCCTCTTATAGATATAAATCGCACCCTAGTAAAAGAGGGTTTAAAACTTATCATGAACTCTTCTCGTCCATCTTCTATAATAATTCGAGACTTTCTAGATAAATCAAATATCTCCTCAGAAGATATAGCCTTTCAGATCGCACCACGCCTCAACTCTGCCGGACGTTTAGAAGATGCGAGTATAGCTTTAAACTTTTATACTGCCACAGATACAAACGCAGCCTATAAACAGTTTGAGCTCCTTTGCAAGCTCAATGAGCTTCGAAAAGAGACAGAAAAAGAGACAACCCAAAACGCAATTACAAAAGTTAATGAGAGCGATAGGATAATCGTAGTTGCAGGTGAGAATTGGCATGAAGGTGTTGTTGGGATAGTTGCTGCACGTCTTGTAGATAAATTTGGTAAACCTGCGATAGTTTTAAGTGTAGAAAATGGTGTTGCCAAAGGGAGTGCAAGAAGTGTTGGCGATGTGAGTATTTATGAGCTTATAAAAGCTAATGAACAGTTGTTAACTAAATTTGGCGGGCATAAAATGGCTGCCGGTTTGGGGCTACTAGAAGAGAACATAGCTGCGTTTAAAGAAGCTATAAACGCAACAGCAGCAAAGCTTGATCCAAAAGACTTTATTCCAAAAGAGCAGACTCTTGGTATCCTTTCGACTGACGAAGTTGATTTAGAACTACTTGACCTACTAGAGAGTTTTGAGCCATATGGAGAAGCAAACCTACGCCCAAGTTTTCTTCTAAAAGATGCTGAAGTTGTCAGCATAAAGCTTATGGGCAGTGACAAGTCACACTCTAGAATTGAAGTGAGACAGTTCCCACATCAGAGAAAAACTATTGAACTTATAGCTTTTAGGACAGTTTTTGAGATGCCCCAAGAGAGAAAAATATCATGTTCCTATACGGTCACAAAAAATGAGTTTAACAACAGAGTCTCTCCTCAACTTTTAATCAATAAGATATTTCTATAGTTTAGTATCTGGTGCATATACAACTCTTTTTTACATAAAATATATCTCCTGCATAAACCCAAAATATAATATAAATAATTGGCAACTATAATTATTATTTTAAAATGTTACTATTCTTCCATATTTACGCATTTAACATAGAAAAATGAACGATGAGACCCCTACGTGTGATAAAATAATCACACATTAACAAACAGGGGAAAGAATGAAAAAGATAATCGCACTATCAGCTGTTACGTTTTTAACGACAGCGACTTATGCAAACGCAGATATGCAAGCTCAAATTGATGAGTTAACTGCAAAAATTGCAAAAATGGAAAA
>JANTGV010000020.1 GCA_024762745.1 Sulfurimonas sp.
ATTATAGACCAGTTTGAATCTCTGGTCTATACAAAAGAGATAAACTCTCATATAACTGAAATAACTGGTATATCTGCAGAAGATACACAAGATGCGCCTGACTTAAAAACAGTGATGATGGAGTTTAAACTCTTTTTAGGAGATTCAATCTTTGTTGCACATGATGTAAAGTTCGATTATAAATTCATATCACTCAGTATGCAAAAGATAGGGCTAGAACCTCTTTTAAATCGAAGCCTCTGTTCTCTTGCACTTGCCGAAAGAACGGTTGTATCTTACAGGTATGCACTCTCTTACTTGAACGATTCATTTAAACTAAACCCAAATGCAACACACCATCGAGCTATGAGTGATGTTTTAACAACATACGCACTTTTTTTACTTTCTTTAGAAAACTGTACAGAAAATCTAAATAATGTTGAGGATTTAATAAAGTTCTCTAAAGAAGCAAAGAGACTTAAAAGGCCTAAATTCGATCCTTTAGCAGAGCAAAAAGAGACAGAGTAGAATTACTCTGAGAATGCACCAGGCTTAACTAGTTTATTATATCTTACTTCCATTCTCTCATCTTCACTCATCGAACGCAGCTTTGCCAACTCTTCCAAGAAGTAGTCAGCTATAGCAGAAGCAGCACCATCTTTATCACGATGAGCACCAATAAGTGGTTCATTAATAACATCATCAATTAAGTCAAGTTCTTTTAAATCACTACTTGTAATTTTCATAGCATTTGTAGCTGCCTCAGCTTTAGCAGGGTCATTCCATAAGATTGCTGAACAACCCTCTGGAGAAATTACACTAAACACTGAGTATCTCATCATAGCAAATTTATCTGCAACACCTATTGCAAGTGCTCCACCAGAACCACCTTCACCTATCACTATTGATATGGTTGGAGTTTTGATTTCAGCTAACTCTAGAAGATTTCTAGCAATAGCCTCACTCTGATTTCTCTCTTCCGCACCTAAACCAGGATATGCACCCGGTGTGTCCACTAACATCAAAATTGGCATACCAAACTTCTCAGCCATCTTAGCAGCACGAAGAGCCTTTCTGTAACCTTCAGGATGAGGCATACCGAAGTTTCGTTTTAACTTATTTTTTGTACCACGTCCTTTTTGCTCACCGATAACCATGACTTTTTCATCGCCAATATAACCCATATAACAGATAATAGCTGCATCATCACGAAAATGTCTATCTCCATGAATCTCATATTTATCTCTCATAATAAGATTTATATAATCAAGTGCATATGGTCTATCTAAGTGACGAGCAAGTTGAAGTTTTTGAAAATCAGAAAGATTTTTATATATTTTAGTAACTTCAGAATCAAGCTTTTTCGTCAACTCTTCTACTGCACCACTGTCATGACGAACTTGTGCAGATATAATATCTTCTTGAATAAATTTAATCTTATATTCAAAGTCTAAATATGTAGCCAAATTAAACCCTTATCAACTAGATTTTTTTGAAAATAAGAACGCCGTTAGTTCCACCAAAACCAAATGAGTTACTCATTACAACATTTAAGTCAGCTTTTCTAGCACCTTCAGTTACATAATCTAAATCACAATTCTCATCTGGAGTAGTGTAATTAATAGTTGGTGGGATAAGTCCATCTCTCATAGCCATAAGACATGTAACAGCTTCGATACCACCAGCAGCACCAAGACAGTGACCTATTTGACCCTTAATAGAGCTCATTGGAGCACTGCTACCAAGTAACTCTTTTACTGCAGCAGTCTCATTTTTATCATTAATTGGAGTTGATGTACCGTGTGCATTTACATAATCGACTTTAGGCTCACCTGCCATTTTATATGCTGCTTTCATAGCACGTGCTGGTCCATCAAGAGATGGTGTTGTAATATGATTAGCATCTCCACTTTCACCAAAACCGATAAGCTCGCCATAAATATTTGCTCCACGTGCAACTGCAGACTCATACTCTTCTAAAATAAGTGCTGCTGCACCCTCACCCATGACAAAACCATCTCTATCTTTGTCAAATGGACGAGAAGCTGTTTTTGGATCGTCATTTCTAGTTGAGAGTGCTTTCATAGCAGCAAAACCACCAATTCCAACACCTGTAATAGCAGACTCAGCAGAAACAACTAACATCTGCTCAGCACCATTACACATAATAGTTTTAGCCGCTTCACTTATAGCGTGAGTACCAGCTGCACAAGCAGTTACACTTGAGAGGTTTGGACCTTGCGTTCCATGCTCTATAGAAACAAATCCACCAAGCATATTTACAAGTGCTCCCGGAATAAAGAAAGGAGATATTCTTCTTGGTCCACGACCATCTAATATAATTGAATTTTTCTCAATTGAAGGAAGACCACCTATTCCAGAACCAGCACTAATTCCGAATCTTGTCATATCTATATTTTCTGGTAATGCAGCATCAGCCATAGCTTCTTGTGCAGCTTTAAGACCTAAGTGGATAAATCTGTCAGCTTTTTTAACTTCTTTAGGAGACATAACAGTTGAAGGGTCAAAGTCTTTTACCTCACCTGCGATTTGAGCACCGTAACCTTCTGGATCAAATATAGTAATTCTGTCTATTCCACACTCTCCGTCACAGATCGCTTTGAAAGAACTCTCTTTATCATTTCCAACTGAATTAATCATACCTAAACCAGTTACTACCACTCTTCTCATCTACTTCTCCATAAAATATAAAATACTTTTAGAAATAAACTATATTTAGTTTACTACTAAAGGTAATTTCAACCGAGGCGATTGCCTCAATTGAACAACTCTTTAAACTATTTGCTTTCTACGTATGCAACTACGTCAGCAACAGTTTGAATCTTTTCTGCTTCATCATCAGGGATTTCAATATCAAATTTCTCTTCTAAAGCCATTACTAATTCAACAACATCAAGGCTATCTGCACCTAAATCTTCAACAAACTTCGCATCTTCTTTTACTTCATCCGCGCTCACGCTTAATTGCTCAACTACTACTTCTTTAATATCATCTATAAGTGCCATTATAGCTCCTGTGTTTTTAATTTAATCGGATAATTATACCAAAACTAGCTTAAAAAAGCCATTATGCCATATTCATTCCACCATTTACTTTTAAAGTCTCACCTGTTATATAACTCGCGTGATCTGAGAGTAAAAATGCCGTTGCTTCTGCCACTTCACTTGCAGCTCCCATTCTTTTCATAGGTATTTTTGCATTAATACCATCTTTAATCTCATCAGATAAAACTTCTGTCATCTCAGTTGCTATAAATCCTGGAGTTACAGAGTTAAAACGGATACCACTAGTCGCAGCTTCTTGTGCAAAACTTTTTGTCATTGCATTTACTCCGCCCTTAGATGCTGCATAGTTAGTCTGCCCTGCATTTCCAGTTTCACCAATGATAGAAGAGATGTTTACAACTGAACCAAATTTTTTCTTTCTCATAACTTTCATAGACTCTCGACAGCCTATAAAGCATGAAGTAAGGTTTGCGTTTATTACAGACATAAAATCTTCTGTTTTCATTCTTAGAGCCAGTTTATCATTTGTTATACCTGCATTATTTACAAGATATGAAATTTCACCATCACTATCTACTATAGTTTTAATCGCATCTACAAATGCAGCTTCATCACTAACATCAAAACCGATAACAGCAGCTTTTCCACCTGCAGCTTCAATAGCCTCTTTCACAGCATCTGCTTCTGCAGCTCCGCTTCTATAATGAACCCAAACTTTCAGACCAAAGCCAGCTAGCGTTTTTGCAATCTCTGCACCAATACCACGGCTTGAACCTGTAACTAAAACATTATTTCCACTAAATTTCAAACGAACTCCTCTATTTTTATATTTAAACTAAACTGTGATCCATCTCAGACGGAATATCTATATCCATGAGCTTGAGAACTGTTGGTGCTATATTGTTTAAGCCTCCGGCATCTACTTTCGTCACTCCATCTGCTTGAACAAAACACCAAACTTTTCCAACAGTATGGTTAGTAAGAACATTACCGTTATCATCTTTCATCTCTTCACAGTTTCCATGATCAGAAGTAAGAATAAAAGCGTAATCGTTCTCTCTTGCCTTTTGTATTATTTTTCCTAACTGCTCATCAACTGCGTTTACCGCTATTTTTGCCGCTTCAAAATTTCCTGTATGGCCTACCATGTCGCCATTTGCAAAGTTTACTACTATAAAGTCATAGGCATCATCCATAGCATTTAGTACGGCTTTACCAACTGCTTCAGCACTCATTTCAGGTTTCTCATCGTAAGTTTTCACATCTGGAGAGGGAATAAGTACTCGTGTTTCATTTTCGTATGGTTCATCAATACCACCATTTAAAAAGAAAGTGACATGTGCATATTTTTCAGTCTCAGCGGTGTGTAACTGTCTGAGTCCCCTTTTTGAAATCACCTCTGCCAAAGTGTTGACAGGTGCCTCTTTTCTAAAAAGAACAGGATACTTAAAACTTTTATCATACTCTGTCATAGTCGCTAAATTTACTGACTTGACCTTTCTAGGAAACATATCAAACTCTGTAGATGCGATAGCGGTAACCATCTCTCTCATTCTGTCACTTCTAAAGTTAATTGTTAAAACAGAATCCCCATCTTCCATACCTGCATATCCATCAAACGCAGTTGGTTCGATAAACTCATCAGTTTCACCAAGAGAGTATGAGTGGCCTATGTAAGCTGCTGGATTAAATTTTGTCTTGGGCTCTGCGTTTACAATAGCATCATAACCTCTTTGAACTCTCTCCCAACGATTATCTCTGTCCATAGAATAGAAACGTCCAGAAATTGTAGCTATCTCTATATTTTCATTTAGATGAGACTCTACCTGCTCTAAATATTTTTGGGCTGATGTTGGAGAGACATCTCTACCATCCGTTATAAGATGCAAAAAGACCTTTTTACCGTTTCTCGCAGCAATCTCAGCTAAACCCATAAAGTGGTCTATATGTGAGTGTACACCACCATCACTCATAAGTCCTATAAGATGTAATCTATCAGATTTGCTCAAGAGCGATTGAAGCTCCTCATTTGCCTCAAGAGTGTTCTCTGAAAGTGCCAAAGAGATTTTCACTAAATCTTGATAGAGAACACGTCCACTTCCAATACTCATGTGCCCTACTTCCGAATTTCCCATCTGACCTTCAGGCAGACCAACGCTCAAACCAAAAGTATCTATAAGAGAGTGTGGAGTCTCTTTAAAAAGTTTGTCATATGTTGGTTTTTGTGCATTATAAAACGCATTATTTTCCGTTTTTGCAGAGTACCCTATTCCATCAGTAATAACTAAAATTGCTTTTTTACTCAACTCTATTCCTCATTATTATCATTTAGGCAATTATACTACAAGTTTAATAATCTATTTACACATTTAGTCAATCATAAAGTTAATAAAGATAAAATCTATCCCAATGATAGAGTTAAAAAACATTTATAAAACATATAATCTTAACAAGAACAATCAAGTTGATGCACTCAAAGATATAAACCTTTCTATAAAGGAAGGGGAGTTAATAGTTTTAAAAGGCTCTAGCGGAAGTGGAAAGAGTACAATTCTATCTCTCATTGCAGCTCTAAACAAACCCACTAGCGGTGAAGTGATTGTCGATACTAAAAAGATATCCAAACTCCCTGATAATTTTGCATCTATCTACAGGCGAGATAACATAGGTTTTATATTTCAAAAATACAATCTTATTCCTGCTATATCTGTAAAAGAGAATGTTTTACTCCCTCTTATCCCCCTCAACCCTAAAGAAGAAGAGCTTGAAGAAAAACTTGAAGCAGTAATGGATAAGTTTCAAATATCCCACAAAAAAGACTCTTTAGTCAAAAACCTCTCAGGTGGAGAACAGCAACGTGTAGCAATAGCTAGAGCAAATGTGAACAACCCTAAAATTATTATTGCTGATGAGCCAACTGCAAACTTGGACGAGACGCTATCACTCCATTTTATAGAGATTTTGAAGGAGTTAAAGTCTGAAGGGAAGACAATTATAGTCGCAACTCATGATCCACTATTTTTCAACCTTGATTTTACAGACAGAGTGATAGAGGTCTCAAACGGAATAGTCACTTTATGATATTAATACCTGAAGTTTTAGCAATACTAATTTTAAATTTTATATTTCTACTCTTCTCATCAATCACATTTTACTTAAGTCTGAAAATTTTTTTAAAATGGAATAGTGACTCTAACGCAACTCTTCAATATACTCTAGAAAAACAGAGCTACTTAGCAGCAACTATAATAAAATATATCTTCCTTATTAAAGTCCCTCTTTTTCTCTTTTTTATATTTACACTCGACAAAATTTCCAACGTACTAACTGGAGCAATGTGTGCAGCAGGTGTAGTAGATGCCACAGATTATGGAAATTATCTTTTTGTCCTAAAAATAATAAACCTATATTTTTTTGCTTACTGGCTTGCACTTCATAATGAAGATATGAAACACGAAAACCAACCATATACAAAAATAAAATTTGGACTTTTTATAGTTGCCTTTTCCCTTTTTATTAGTGAATTGTTTCTAGAGGTTCTGATGTTCAGCTCTATAGATTTAGAAGATGTAGTTGATTGTTGTGGAGTAATATACTCTAGCTCAGCCAGTTCATATATCTCTGCGGTATTTACTATAAAACCAACTATCCTACTCTCTCTGTTTTATATAAACTTCATATTAATAATACTTTTTTATCTCTATAAACGCAACTATATATTTTCAATTTTAAATATCTTTTTTATCATTATCTCAATCATAACACTCATTACTTTTTTTGGAACATATATCTATGAGTTGCCATCACATCACTGCCCTTTCTGTTTTTTACAGAGTGATTATTACTATGTTGGGTATATACTCTACACACTCTTATATATAGGGACTTTTTATGGAATCATAGCTGGTTTTTTAGAGACAGAAAAAGAGAGTAGAATCAAAAACTACAAAAAATCTATACTTTTTAATTCACTCTATGTCGGCTTAGTTACGTTTTATCCTCTTTTGTACTATATTAAAAATGGTGTGTGGCTATAAGTTTTATTATTAACAGATTTCTACTACAATTGCATTTAAATTTACAAGACCACTCTTTAAAGAGGAGATATATTGCTTTATTGGCTACACGAATTTCTTGATATAAATATCTTAGGTTACATAACTATCCGTGGTGGTATCTCCTTTTTTCTCGCTCTATTTTTTACCCTTTTTCTACTTCCTAAATTCATAAGATGGGCAGAGAGAACATCTAGTGTTCAACCCATAAATGAGTGGGCACCTGATCGTCACCAAGAGAAAGCTTCAACACCTACTATGGGAGGTATTGTCTTTATATCTGCGACTATATTTGCTTCACTTCTCACGATTAAATTTAGTAATGTTTTTGCACTTGGCGGCCTCTTGACACTTGTCCTTTTTGCTATGATTGGTTTTCAAGATGATTATGCAAAAATAAGAAAAAATGAAAACTTAGCAGGTTTAAAAGCGAGAACGAAACTCCTGCTTCAGATACTCTCAGCAGTTGCAATTGCATGTTTTTTATGCTTTTTTGCTGACTTTAACACAGACCTCTATGTTCCCTTTATAAAATCTCCTGTTTTCGACATGGGCTCTTTTTCAGTTTTTTTATGGGTATTAGTTATTGTTGCTACTTCAAACGCAGTTAACTTAACTGATGGTCTTGATGGATTAGCAACTGTTCCTTCTATCGCAGCACTCTCATCTTTTACTATTATCATATACATTACAGGGCATGCCACTATTAGTGCTTACCTTCTTATGCCAAACTTTGATGTTGGTGAGGTTGCAATTATAGCAAGTGCCCTAATGGGTGCACTGACTGGATTTTTATGGCATAATTGTCATCCTGCTGAAGTCTTTATGGGAGATAGTGGTTCTTTAACTATTGGTGCCTTTTTAGGTTATCTTGCGATTATCTCTAAAAGTGAAATTTTACTACTTTTAATAGGTTCAATTTTCGTTATAGAGACACTCTCTGTTATTCTTCAAGTAGGGAGTTATAAACTCCGCAATAAAAGAGTTTTTTTAATGGCTCCTATTCATCATCACTTTGAGATGAAACAGTGGGCTGAAAATAAAATCATTGTACGTTTTTGGATTATTGCGATACTCTCAAATATCATTGCACTTATAAGTTTAAAAATCAGATAATGAAAAAAATAGGTATTTTAGCCTCTCATAATGGCAGTGGTTTCAATGCCATTTATGAAGCTTGTAAAGATGGTAAACTCGATGCACAAATAACTCTGGTCATCTCAAACAACACAAACGCAGTTGCACTGCAAAACGCAACAAAATATGGACTCAACAACTCTCTTGTAAACTCTAAAACAGATGATGACCCTGATGAAAAAATATATTTACTGTTAAAAGAGTATGAGTGCGAATATGTTTTTTTATCTGGTTATATGAAAAAAATATCTCCTAAAATCACAAATAGATTTAAGGTTATCAACTCTCACCCTGCTTTACTCCCTAACTATGGTGGAACTGGTATGTATGGCAGACGTGTTCATGAAGCAGTCGTGGCAAACAAAGAGAAAATAAGTGGTGTTACAATCCATGAGGTAAACGAAGAGTATGACGAAGGGAAAATACTACTCCAAAAAGAGTTGCCTTTATCAGATAATGAAACACCTCAAACTCTTGAATCAAAAATAAAAGATTTGGAAAAAATTGCTATAGTTGAGGCCCTTCGAAATGTTTGAAGTAGCTGAATATATAGGAATTATCGCCTTTGCAATGAGTGGATTTTTTGTTGCAGCAAGAAATAATCTCGACCTGCTAGGTGCATTGGTAGCAACATTTCTAACAGCTCTTGGTGGCGGTATTATGAGAGATATTGCAGTTGACAAAGTTCCTTATACATTTTCTCATAACTACCCCGCTCTTATAGTTGTAGTTGTTTTACTGCTTCTTGTAATTTTTAAATTTCATAAACGAAACTCTCTGGAAAACAAACCACTTTTCATTTTAAGTGACTCCATCGGTTTAATCTCATTTAGTATTTCAGGAGCACTTATAGGTATAGAGTACCAATTTAATCTAGCAGGAGTCATCTCAATGGCATTTATTACTGCAGTTGGTGGCGGTATTGCTAGAGATGTGATAATAAATGAGATTCCTTTTGTTTTAAAAACTGGTTTCTATGGAATAATTTCTATTTTTATAGGTTTAGTTTTATACATTTTAAATGTCAACGACCTCATAAATTTCACAACTATTTCTATCCTCTTTTTTCTTGCACTCACGCTAAGAATCGTAGCTTACTATAAAAAGTGGTCTATACCACTCAGATAAGTTCGCATTTCATAAGCTTAGTTTCAGTACCTATGGGCTATAATTTCGCTCTTTAAAAGATGGCCAATTAGCTCAGTCGGTAGAGCAACTGACTGAAAATCAGTGTGTCCTTGGTTCGATTCCGAGATTGGCCACCACCTTTTAAAGATGCTATATTTACTTACAAAAATTACCGTGGCCAATTAGCTCAGTCGGTAGAGCAACTGACTGAAAATCAGTGTGTCCTTGGTTCGATTCCGAGATTGGCCACCACCTTTATATCAAACCCATATTTAACATTTTTCATTAATTACTTTTGATATAATCTATTTATGTATTGTACCTCTTGGGGACGACTTGGCTTCGACAGGATCAAGTGGCTTCTAACTGCATGTCGGACTGAGCAACTCCGTTACACGGCTCACAATTGCTTAAACGCAAACAATACAAATTATCGCCCAGCTTTAGCAGTAGCTTAAGTTTTTAACCCCGACTAAGTCGGCGGGCTGCTTCACCTATGGACTCTAGATAAGTAGGATTCGAAGTATAACCCCTATGTAGATATATCTTGCGTCTGTCTCAGCGTAAGAAGAACACTTGAGGCTCGTTTTGTGTAGCTTTGCAAGTTGTGTGAAGCAAGATTAAACTAAACAACTTCTCTAAGCATGTAGACGTTGGGAGTAGCTTGGTTTTGGACTCCG
>JANTGV010000021.1 GCA_024762745.1 Sulfurimonas sp.
TTCTAGGCTAGAATATACCAAATTATTAAGGAGATAGAATGAACAAAATCGCTAAAATCGCACTTGGAGCTACATTACTTTTAGCTTTAGGTACTACGACAGCTACTGCTGATGTTGCAAAAGGTCAAAAACTTTTCACAAAGAAACTAAAGTCTGCTTGTGGTATCAGTGGAGCTGTAATGGCTGGTAAGCACACTCAAGGTGAATGGACTGAGATTCAAGAAGCTGGTAAAATGGCTGATGAAATCAAATCAATTTGCCCTAAAGTTAAAGATGGTGCAATAAAAGAAAAATATCTTGAGCACTACTATGACTTCTTCAATGAGTATGGAAGTGACAGCGGAAACGTTCCTTCTTGCTAAGCCCTTTTTGAGTCACACTTGTGGCTCATAAGTACCCATATACCTTTATAGTAAAAAAAGGTCGTCTATTTCAGTACATAGATAATAGACAAATATCGAGACTCCACTCTTTTTCTCATACACAATCTAAAACTCAAACTAACTTTCCAGTTGTAACTTACGATAACAGTGTAGTATCTGCTGACAGTAAAGGCACAATAGTTGCCATAAATATATTTAACAAAAAAAAAGTAGTAATAGACTCCGGTATTTTAAATATTCAAGCCATTTCATTTTTAAATAAAAACTTGCTTCTTAGCAGTAATGACAATGGAGATATTCAGATACACAATCTCACTACTTTTCACTCAAAAAATATTCAGTCAGAACCTGTCTTAAATTTTTTAAAAACTGGAATAGATGTAAATTTAGAGAGTATGTCGAAAACTATTTTAGAGCCTTTGATAGCCGATCGCTCTTATGAGGATGCTTATGAATTAGTAAAAGAGAATCCTTTTCTTAAAGAAACCACTGCGTATGATAAGCTTGAGAGGATTTACACTACTGCGTTTTATACAGCTCTCAATGCACTACAAAAGGAGGAAACACAAAAAGCAAAGAACTCCTTCAATAAGTTTCAAAATATAAAAACCAAAAAAGGAGAGATTGCTGCTCTTTTTCAAGACTTTAAGCACTTTGAGAGATTCAAACAACATATAGTAGATAAAAAGTATGCTATAGCCTATGCTATATGCTCTAAACATCCTTCTCTTACCTTAACAAAAGAGTATGAAGAGATGGAGTCTATTTATCAGGACAACTTTCAGCTTGCTCGTACCCAAGTGCAACTCAACCAGTATGAATCAGCAAAAGAGAGACTCTCTTCTTATCTAACAGTGCTATCAAAAAGAGATGAGATAAATAATTTACTCAGTTCAACACATAAAATAGATAAGATTAACACAGATAAAGAGAAGCTACTTCTTCTATATAAAAAAAATAGATTTAGAGAGTGCTATGAGCTTATAGATATGTCAAATATAGAGGGTCTAGAGCTTGTAGACCTTTTAGAAAAACATTGGATAAAACTTGTACTTCAATGTGAACAGTATGCGCTTAATGGTAATATAAAAGAGATAAAAAAATCACTCGGTGAACTTATTAGTATTAAAACACGAGCTGATAAAATAGGTGATTTACTCAGAGTTGCTTTTTTTTCTAAAATAGAACTATTAATAGAGGAGAAAAACTTTAACTCTGCACAAAATATAATCTACTCCTATATAGACATTTTTGGTGAGGATGTAGAACTAAAGGAGAGTATGAAAAAGTTTGAAAGAGAAAGCAATATCAAGCTTGCAATTACTCAAAAAGAGCATCATAATAAAGATAGAAACTGGTGGCTGAATTCAGATTTTATAGTGGAGTATTGACATCTTTCATAAGCTCTAAAAGCTCATCTATAGCCTCTTTGAAGCTCACTCTAAACGTAGCCCCCTGAGAAATAAACCTCTCCATAAGCTCTTTTTTTTCAATCGCTTCGTCAAGTTCTCTGTCATTTCCTTTTGTATACGCGCCAATACGGACAAGAGTCTCATTCTCTTTTAAGAGTGTATATAGACGTCTAAACTTCATAACAGCTCTAAAATGATCTTCTGAAATTATATCATTCATGACACGTGAAGCTGAATTTAATATATGCACTGGAGGGTAGATTCCAAAATCCGTCATCTCTCGTGAGAGTACTATGTGACCATCTAAAATAGAACGGGATTGATCAGCAATAGGGTCACCCATGTCATCACCCTCTATTAAAACAGTAAAAAACGCAGTAATAGAACCTTTTCCCTGCTCCTTTCCAGCTCTCTCCATTAGTTGTGGCAGAAGAGTCAAAGAGGATGGAGGATAACCCTTTGAAGTTGGTGGTTCACCCAGTGCAAGTCCTATTTCACGCTGCGCCATTGCAAACCTTGTCACAGAGTCCATAATGAAAAGCACATCTTCACCCTTCTCTTTAAAGTGCTCTGCAACACTCATCGCTGCAAAAGCTCCATACTTACGCATTAAAGGAGAGTCATCAGAAGTTGCGACAATAATCACAGTATTTTCTAGATTTCCACCCAAATTCTTTTGAATAAATTCCGGTACTTCACGTCCACGCTCACCTATCAAAGCAACAACCTTTATAGGAGCCTCAGAGCCACGAACAATCATTCCCATTAGTGTTGACTTCCCTACACCACTTCCTGCAAAAATACCAAGCTTTTGACCCTTTCCACATGTTAAAAGTCCATCTATAGACTTCACACCAACACTAAAGACTTCATCTATCATGCCGCGTTTCATAGCAGCTATAGGGGCTTTTATTATAGGAGTGATTTTAGAACTGTTTATACTTCCCTTCCCATCTATAGGTCGCATAAAAGGATCAACCACACGTCCTAAGAGAGACTCTCCCACAGGAATGTTCAACCCAGTTGAATCTAAAAAGACTTTATCACCAGAACAAAACCCCTCTACAAAACTAAAAGGAGTAATATAAAACGTAGCCCCGTCAATCTCAGTAACCATCCCTACTGTCTCTTGAGCAGTAGAGTTTGAAACTATCTTAACCATATCACTAATACTGACTTTGAGGCCTCTAGCTGTGATTATAGTTGCGTTTATCTTGACAACTTCTCCAAAAGCTACAGAGTAGCTTTTAGAAGATAATTTGTCTTTTAAAGATGAAAGGGACATTTTTAGTAGCGGGTACCGCTTGGAGAGTTGATTAAAGAGAAGAATTCACTTCTTGTTTTTTCATCTTTTTTAAAGAGTCCGCGAAGAGCCGAGGATGTTGTGGTTGAGTTTATCTTTTCAACACCTCTCATTTCCATACACATATGACGTGCAGTCACAACCACTGCTACACCCTTAGGTGATATCGCTTCCATAATAGCATCGGCTATCTGTACGGTAAGCTGTTCTTGTATCTGCATACGACGAGCAAATACATTAACAACCCTTGGAATTTTTGAAAGACCTACAACCTTGCCGTCTGGGATATAGGCAACATGAACACGACCAATTATTGGAAGTAAATGATGTTCACAAGTAGAGTAAAACTCTATATCTTTTACAAGCA
The DNA here is from genome assembly GCA_024762745.1 of Sulfurimonas sp. The sequence goes on from JANTGV010000021.1 coordinate 3,466, forward strand.
CCATTTCGTCATTTGAACTTGTAAAGAGAGCCTTATTCAAAATCTCAATAGGATCCTCTTTATAACCACCATAGATAAATTCATAAGCCTTTCTAACTCTAGAAGGCGTGTCAAGAAGCCCTTCCCTATCAGGATCTTCTCCAACATGAGCCATCATCGATTTTACTGCGTTTTCAAACTCGCTATCTCTGCTTTGTGACAAAACTTTACCTTAGTTTCTAATGCACCAATACATGAGGTACAATTAGAGGATATTTTTTCATTTTACGATAAATATGCTTTCTAACAACTTGACGGATATCATTCTCTAAAGCTCTTGAGTTCTCAATAAGACCTGGTTTGATATTTGTAAGATATACCTCTACAACATCTTCCATCTCTTTTGCAAATGATTTATCCTGTTTATCTGGAACTATTCCAAATGTTGTTACCTTTGGCTTATCCAGCATTTTAGAGTTCTGTTCACTTACTTCAACAACCATCATAACAACACCATCGGATGCAAGTTTTTGACGATCAAGAATAATATCATCTTCAATCTGGTGATTATTTTGATTATCAATATATGTTTTACCAGTTTTCACTGTTTTAACTTTTCTCATATATTTAGGAGCTATCTCTATCTGCTCACCATCTGTCATAAGAAGAATATTTCTCTCAGGTACTCCACACATCATACCAGTCTCTTTATGCTTCATTACATGATTATACTCACCATGAATCGGTAAGAAGAACTTAGGATTTACCATACGTAGCATAAGCTTTTGTTCTTCCATTGAAGCGTGTCCTGAAACGTGAATGTCCTTGCTCATTTCAACTTTTGCACCAGCACGCTGGAGGTGATTTAACATTCCCGAAATACTTCCTTCATTACCAGGAATAGCACGAGATGAAAGAACGATTAAATCAGTTGGTTTAATCTTAACATGTCTATGTTCTCCAATTGACATTCTAAAGAGTGCCGAGTTCGCCTCTCCTTGAGAACCGGTTGTTACAATTAACACCTCTTTGTCATTCATACGAGAGACCTCATCAGCATCTATAAAAATGTTTTTAGGAAATCTAATATAGTCATACTGCATTGCAATTTCTATATTTCTCTCCATAGAACGTCCAATAACACACACTTTACGGCCATATTTTATACCATACTGTATAGCTTGCTGTACACGGTGAATGTTTGAGCTAAATGTAGAAAGAAGTACCCTACCCTCTGCTTTTGCAAATACACGGTCAAGTGCTGGAGCAACACTTAACTCTGAACCAGTTGGTACTGGGTTATGTGAGTTTGTAGAGTCACTTAAAAGACATAAAACACCCTTCTCACCATAATGAGCAAGTCTATGCAGATCTGTTGGATAACCATCTACTGGTGTGTAGTCTATTTTAAAGTCACCAGTATGAATAACTGTACCTGCTTCTGTAGTAATTGCCACAGATGAAGAGTCAAGAATTGAGTGAGTCATATGCATCCACTCTATTTCAAAGTCATTACCTATTTTATAAACTTGACGTTTAACAATCGGATTAAAATGTTTTCTATGCTCTTTAATATGGTGCTCATCAAACTTATTACCTATCATTGCTAATGGAAGTGGTGTTCCATATATAGGAAACTGCATCTCTTTGTACAGGTATGGCATCGCACCAATGTGGTCTTCATGAGCATGAGTAATAATTACAGCAACGATTTTGTTTTTAATCTCACGTAGATATCCAAAGTCAGGTACTAATATATCAACACCATGCATAGTCTCATCTGGAAAACTCATCCCAACATCAACTAAAATTGCCTCTTTTTCAGTCTCAAAAACCATGATGTTTCCACCAATCTCGCCAAGTCCACCAAGAGGAGTAACTCTTATTTTTGCTTTTGAGTTTAAATCTAGTTTATAGTGTGGATTAAGTCTCTGCTTGTGAGCCTCTTGATTTTTACCAACAAAAGTTTTTAAATTTTCATCAACTGGCGTAGGTTGTCTACGGTGACGGTTACGATTTTTGTTTCTGTTGTTTGGTTTATTCCCTGTAGGCTTCTCACCAGATTTACTGTTTCTATTCGAGTTAGGTTTACGATTATTGTTATGTGGTCTTCTATTTTCGTTTTTCTTTTCTGTATTTGGTTTAGTGTCTGTTTGAGGTGCTTTTTGCATAGTCCCCTGATTTTCTTCTGCCATCCAAACTCCTTTATATTTTATATTTTTTTATAGAGTTGGTGAAAGTCGCTGGTGGAAACTTGATGAGGACGAATCGTTTGCATAAGCTCTAAAGAGCTAAAAGCCTCTTGAAGTACACTTTTATCATACTTGGAAGAGAGATTTTTCATTAAAGTTTTTCGAGGCTGCATAAATGCAACTCTAAGCATATCCTCGAAATCTTTATCGCTTCTATCTCTCTTCTTCTGTATAAGAAAAACTGCTGAGTCTATCTTAGGCTGTGGATCAAACGCAGTTGGTGGAACTTTCACAACTATATGTGATGTTCCTACGCTTTGAGCGATAATACTCAAAGAACCAAAAACTTTCTCTCCAGCCAAAGCACAAAACTTCTCTGCAACTTCAAGCTGTACCATTACAAGTATATTTTTACACATCGGATCTGCGAGTGCTTTTAGGATTATGTTCGTAGCGATATAGTAGGGCAAGTTTGCCACTAAATCATACGGTTCGTCAACTAAAGTACTCTTCCAAGCTTGGAGCACATCTCCACAATTTATGTGGAGTCGCTTGGTAGCAATCTCTTCTTTAAATTCATCTTGTAACAGTTTACACAAATCGGTATCTACCTCAAAAGCTTCTACACTTTTGACATCAACTAAAAATTTAGTTAAATCACCTAAGCCAGGCCCAATCTCAACAAGTTTATTCTCGTTTTTGGGCATCGCTTCGACGATTTTTCTCAAAACGCTCTCATCTTTTAGGAAATTCTGTCCGAATTTCTTTTTTGCTACAACGTTTTCTTTTTTCATAAACATCAGTCTATAACAGTTTTACTTATATAAAGGTAATAGATATCAAAAAAATATATATATGCTACCTTTTTTAGCAATAGAGACTGTTTTACATCTATATAATAGCTAATGTTTCACATGAAACATTTCAGTTATACCTTATCATAAGTCTAGCAATGTATAATTCCAATATATTAAACAAGGTATTAGTCTATGAACTATTTCGCTAAAAGAATTATCCCATGTCTTGATGTAAAAGATGGACGAGTTGTAAAGGGTGTTAATTTTGTTGGTCTTAAAGATGCAGGAGATCCTGTTGAAGTTGCTCGTCGTTACAACGAAGAGGGTGCTGATGAACTTACATTTTTAGATATAACGGCATCAAGTGACAATAGAGATACTATAGTAGATATTGTAGCAGAAGTTGCCCGTGAGATATTTATTCCTCTTACTGTTGGTGGTGGTATTCGTAAACTTGACGATATTTATAAACTTTTAAATGTCGGTTGCGACAAGGTAAGTGTGAACTCTGCAGCAATAAAAAGGCCTGAACTTGTAGACGAGGGTGCAAAACGTTTTGGTTCTCAATGTATTGTAACGGCTATAGATGTTAAAAAAGCGGGTGAAAAGTACCATGTTTTTTTAAATGGAGGCAGAGTCGATACAGGGCTGGATGCTGTTGAATGGGCCAAAGAGGTTGTTGATAGAGGTTCAGGAGAGATTCTCCTAACTTCTATGGATGCTGATGGTACAAAAGCAGGTTTTGAGCTTAATATTACTGAACAGATATCTAAAGCTGTAAACGTTCCTGTAATTGCCAGTGGTGGAGCAGGTACAATGGAACACATAAAAGATGCTTTTAACTCTGGAGCTGATGCTGCACTCGCTGCTAGTATCTTCCACTATAAAGAGATTGACATAATGGATCTAAAACACTACCTACATGATAATAATATACCAGTGAGACTATAACCATGATAATATGTGCCGGAAATAATGAAACATTCAATTTCGCTCAACCGATGGGAGTAGGGCTTATTGAAACTGCTATGAACTTAACTCGTCTCTGCCTTTTTGACAAGCCTGAGTTTTTACTTTTTGTAGGGACTGCAGGCTCCTATGGCGATGCAAAAATATTTGACATTATAGAGTCAAAGACCTCTTCAAATATTGAACTTGCGTTTTTAAGTAATGATGCTTACACTCCACTTGATAATGTTGTTACAACTAACACAACAAACGAAAAAGATATTGTTGTGAACTCATCAAACTATATATCTACTAACAACACCTTAGCAAAAAACTTTTTGAAGTTTGGTGTTGGTATAGAGAATATGGAGTTTTTTTCAGTCTTACAAGTTGCACAAGAATTTAATATTCCAGCCGGTGGTGTTTTTTGTATAACAAACTATACTAACGAGAATGCTCATGAAGATTTTTTAAAAAACCATGAAAGAGCCAAAGAACTCCTGGGTTTACATGTTAAAAAACGTATAAAAGAACTAACAAAAAAATGAATGAAGTAAAACCTTCCCTCTATGACTTCACTCTCAAAGAGTTAAGTTCACAGATTAAACCTGCGTTTCGAGCAAAACAGATTTTTGGATGGATTTATCATCAGTACGTTGAAAGTTATGATGAAATGAAAAATATTCCTAAGGTTTTAAAAGAAGAACTTGCAGAAAAATATATAATCAATCCTCTAACAATAGCTAACAAAGAAGAGTCTAGTGATGGAACAATTAAGTATCTTTTAGAGATGCAAGATGGCAAAACAATGGAAGCTGTTTGGTTAAAAATGAAAGAAGAGCTTGTAGATGAAACAGGAAATATTTATCAGGAAGCTAAATACACAATCTGCGTTTCGACTCAAGTAGGGTGTAAAGTAGGGTGTACATTTTGTTTAACTGCTAAAGGCGGTTTTACAAGAGATTTAACAGCTGGTGAAATTGTTGCGCAAGTTGTAACACTTAAACGCGATAACAACCACAAACATAACCGCAAGATAAACATAGTATATATGGGTATGGGTGAACCACTTGACAACCTAACAAACTTGGCAAAAGCGATAGAGATTTTCAAAGAAGAGGATGGATTGGCAATAGGTGGAAAGCGCCAAACAGTCTCCACAAGTGGTTTAAGCACTAAGATAGACAGACTCGGAGAGATGGATTTAGGTGTTCACATCGCTATATCTCTTCACGCTGTTGATGATGAGCTAAGATCTGAACTTATTCCTATGAATAAAGCTCACAATATAAACTCAATCATCGAAGCTGTAAAACGCTTTCCTATAGATACACGTAAGCGTGTTATGTTTGAGTACCTTGTTATAAAAGGTAAAAATGATGATTTAGGCTCAGCAAAGAAGCTTGTTAAGCTTCTTACAGGTATAAAAGCGAAGGTAAACCTTATCTACTTTAATCCATATCCGGGAACAAACTACGATAGACCTAAAAAAGAAGATATGGTTGCGTTTTCCGACTATTTAATCAAACATGGGCTTCTATGTACTATACGCGACTCTAAAGGTATAGACATTAGTGCTGCTTGTGGTCAACTCAAAGAAAAAACACAAGGAGATGTTTAATGCCCGCTATAGAGATATTCCAAATTGTATTCCTAGTCATAGTTTTTGCTGTAGGTGTAATTGGCTTTTTTAGAGCTGCTACTAAAGACGATTAACACTTAAAATTTAATCACTTTAATAACTTTGGCGTAGTCAATGTATGATATACTACTTGTCAAATATTAAAAGGAGAACACTATGGCAGAAAAAACAGATGCAGATAGAATAAAAGAAGTATATAAGCTATGTAAAGGTCACTTCGGTGATGTAAGATTTGTTGGTCTTAAATATCATAGTCAGATTGGCTGGATTGCAAAAGCACAGTTTAACAGTGAAGAAGTTGGAAATCTTACTGCAGATGGTAAAACAAGTAGCGATGCACTAAGAAATTTGAGAAATCGTATCAAAAAAATTATAAAAAGATATAACGGAGTTTAAACTCTGGGAAGTAAAACGACCAACACACCAGGGAGGTCGTTTATGAATGTAATAATACCTTAGTTTTCTTATAACTATATAACAAATAATCTCTTCAGTAAAATTATAAAAAATCAAAAAAATCATCTTAAAAAAAATCATGACAAAGATAAAAATTTAAAAATTTATATGAAACGTGTAGTATTCACACATTGTTGTAAGCTGTGAATAGTTTTCTATTTTTTTAGAATAGAAATTATAATATTTGCACTTTTATTAAGAAATATTTTATATAAATATCAACTGAAACTGAAACTTTTATATAGCTTAAATCCCTATATTCAGGGCTTTGTAAAGATTTCTCTATCTGTTTTCTTTATAAGAGAAAAAAATTATTATC
>JANTGV010000022.1 GCA_024762745.1 Sulfurimonas sp.
GGGCTGACAGACTCGCAGATATTAATATGAGGTATTTCGTTAACACTCCTATAAAATGACGTTATATGAGTTTAACTTCTGATTTAGCATCGTTATACCGGTACTTTTCATATCCTCTCATAATTATTTTCTATATAAATTAATCTATTTATCTTTACCGTGTACAATATATTAATAATTATTTTTAAAGGTTGAAAATGAAAATAGAATTATTACTGCTCTTAGCCAGCTTATCTATTACCGCGTGTGCAAGTGCGAACGACTTCTATTATGAATACGGGAAGAAAGTTCAACTGACCAAACTCAAAGAGCAGAGGTCAAACACTCAAGTCACCTACTATCAGACCCAAAATGGGCATAAAGTAGGGGTAAAAGATGAAATAATTGTCCAGTGCCAAGAGAATACAAACTGCCTCGACACACTAACAGACTACTCTCTTACAAATATTAGCAAACTCTCTGATGAGATGTATCTGATTAAACTAAACGATAAAAGCAAACTCTTTAAACTCTCTCAAAAGCTTCACAATGAAGAGAGTATCAAGTTCGCTCATCCAAACTTTCTAAAAGAAAAGAAAAAGAGATAGAAGATGAAAACAAGAGAGTTATTTTACATATGTTTGAGCAGCCTGATTCTTAGTGGTTGTGGTGGTTCATCTAACAATTCAAACTCTACTTCTTCCCCTGAGCCCTATTTTCAGTACGCATGGCATCTTAATTCTAAAGATACAACCTTAAATGCTAAGGGTTTTAACGTTGATTCAGAGGCCGATATCAGTATTGCCGATGCTTGGAGTATTACTAAAGGCTCAGGTGTAAAAGTAGCCGTTATTGATGATGCCTTTGACGTAGAACATGAAGATTTAAAAGCCAATATTGCAGTAACCTATAATGTCGATGAAAACTCGGATGATGTGACAAACAAATACCCTGCTTCACACGAGTACGGTACTTCTCATGGTAATACCTGTGCAGGATTCATTGTTGCACCAGAAAATAACAAAGGAAGTGTTGGTGTAGCACCGGAAAGTAAGCTCATTGCCATTAAGCTTCTCAGTATTAGTGACGCAGATACCATTAAAGCCTTTGAGTATGCCAAACAACAAAACGCCAAAGTAATCAGTTGTAGTTGGGGAACAGAAAACATGTCCCAAGCACTCAACAACGAACTTAAAACTATTTATGATGCAGGTATTACCGTGGTTTTTGCTTCTGGAAACGATGGAAAAACACTAGATGATACGAACATTAGTGATGAGTCAGAGTCTGAGTGGGTAATAGGAGTGGGAGCGAGTGCAGAGAACAACGATGTTACCTATTACTCAAACTACGGTTCAAATATTGACCTTATCGCTCCAGGAGGAGATACAAACTCCCTCGGTATACTTGGAATTGATGACAGTGGCAGTCGTGGTAGCACATACAACCACGGACTTGTTAATGAAGACTACGCTTTTGTAAATGGGACAAGTTTTTCGACTCCTGTTGTAGCGGGCGTCATTGCCCTTATGTACGCTGCAAATCCAAACATCACACCTAAACAGGTTCGTGATATTTTAATTGCTTCAGCAGATAAAATAGGCTCTTCATCTTCAAACTACGTGAACGGTTTTGATACAAAACGTGCCTATGGAAAGATAAATGCAGGTAAAGCTGTCAGCCAAGCAAAAGGACTTACGTCACCTTAAAAGAAAAAAATAAATACATTTTGCTATAATGTCTGCCATAATTTATGAAGATAGGAAGTTTAGTGATTACATTAAAAGAAGCCCTGACATTAAGCACAGAAGAATTAAACAATTTTAAAGACGAACTCAAAGCTAAAATCGAAGCAAACCCTGAATTAAACGCATATATAGATGTTAATAGCATTGGAGATGGTGTTCCTATCGCCATCAAGGATAATATTCAAGTTAAAGGCTGGTCTGTTACATCTGGTTCAAATATATTACAGGGCTATATAGCACCATACAACGCTACAGTAATCGAAAAGATGACTGAAGCAGGACTAAGCCCATTTGGTAGAACAAATATGGATGAGTTTGCTATGGGTTCTACAACTGAGTCTAGCTTCTATGGAAAAACCCTTAATCCTCTAAACAAAAATTGTATTCCTGGTGGTAGTTCTGGTGGCTCTGCTGCAGCTGTTGGTGCTGGACTTGCTATAGCTGCGCTTGGAAGTGATACAGGTGGTTCTATCCGTCAACCAGCTGCGTTTTGTGGTATAGTTGGTATGAAACCAACCTATGGTCGTGTTTCTCGCTATGGTTTAGGGGCTTACGCTTCATCTCTTGACCAAATAGGACCTATGACACAAAATGTTGAAGATGCAGCGATTCTCTATGACATTATTGCTGGTTCAGATAAAAAAGATTCTACAAACGCAGGAATGGATGACAAGGTTTCTCAAAACCTCAACCCAGATAGAAAACTTAAAGTTGCTGTACTTCCAAAATATTTGGAAAATGCTTCTAGTGATATCAAAGAGGCGTATGAAAAGGCAATAGAAGCACTTAAAGCGCAGGGACACACTATTGTTGAAAAAGAGATGATGGATGCGAAATTTGACATCTCAGCTTATTACATCACTGCAACTGCAGAAGCTACAACAAACTTGGCAAGATATGATGGTATCCGTTATGGAAACCGTGTTGAGGGGAAAAACTTAGAAGAGACTTTCATTAAAACACGTAGTGAGGGTTTTGGGGATGAAGTAAAACGCCGTATTATGCTTGGAAACTTTGTACTCTCAAGTGGATACTATGAAGCTTATTATGTCAAGGCACAAAAAACACGTCATATTATCAAAGATGAGTACGCTAAAATATTTGAAGATGTAGATTTAATCCTATCACCAGTTGCTCCAAGTGTTGCTCCAAAGTTTGGAGAGCTTGCTTCTCCTATGGAGATGTATCTTAGTGATATCTATACTATCAGTGTAAATCTTGCAGGGCTTCCCGGTCTCTCTCTTCCAATCATGAAAAATGCTGAAGGTATGCCAGTTGGACTTCAACTCATTGCAAAAGCTTACGATGAACAGACTCTTTTTGACGGTTCACTTAGTTTAGAAAGAGAGATAAACTACTAGGCTTTCTATAAACTATACTCTTTTTTAAAAGAAACTTCTAGCAATCTTTTACCTCTTTTTAACCACAAAATGGATACAATCCAAAAATTTAAAAAGAGAGATATAGACCCAAGTTTTGCATCAAAGGACAACCATGAACATTCGTAAACGCGCCCTAACATTTGAAGATGTACTATTAGTACCTCAATATTCTGAAGTACTTCCCAAAGAAGTATCATTAGAGAGTAAACTTACTCGTAACATTACACTCAAAATTCCCATGGTTTCTGCTGCAATGGATACTGTAACTGAATATCGTGCTGCAATTGCTATGGCTAGACTTGGAGGTATTGGTATTATCCACAAAAATATGGATATTGAAACACAATGCAAACAAATTACTAAAGTTAAAAAATCTGAAAGTGGCATTATCATAGATCCTGTTTTTGTTCATCCTGATGCTACACTAGCTGAAGCAGATGCTCTAATGGCAGAGTATAAGATATCTGGAGTTCCTGTAGTAGATGGTCATAATAAACTTCTTGGAATTCTAACAAATCGTGATATGAGATTTGAGAAGGATATGCGTAAAACTGCAGATGAAGTGATGACAAAGATGCCACTTGTTACTGCAGATAAAGGAATCTCACTTGATGCTGCAGCAGATATTATGCATAAAAATAAAATTGAAAAACTTCCGATTATTGATGAAGATGGATTTTTAAAAGGTCTTATCACTATCAAAGATATCAAAAAACGTATTGAGTACCCTAACTCAAACAAAGATTCTTTTGGTCGTCTTGTTGTTGGTGCTGCCATTGGTGTAGGTCAGATGGATAGAGCGAAAGCTCTTGTAGATGCAGGTGCTGATGTATTAGTTCTTGACTCTGCTCATGGTCATTCTAAAGGAATTTTAGATACAGTAAAACAGATAAAATCAACTCTCGAAGTTGATATAATTGCAGGAAATATCGCAACAGCTGAAGCAGTTGAATCTTTAATAGAAGCAGGTGCAGATGGCGTCAAGGTAGGAATAGGACCTGGTTCAATATGTACAACACGTATCGTAGCAGGTGTGGGTGTCCCTCAAATCTCTGCAATTGATGAGTGTTCACAAGCTGCTCGTAAACACGGAGTCCCAGTAATTGCCGATGGTGGTATCAAATATTCTGGTGATATTGCAAAAGCCTTAGCAGTTGGTGCATCATGTGTAATGGCCGGTTCGCTTCTTGCAGGTACAGAAGAGTCTCCAGGTGAGACTATCATGTTCCAAGGACGTCAATATAAATCATACCGTGGTATGGGTTCAATAGGAGCTATGCAAAAAGGTTCAAATGACCGTTACTTCCAAGAAGGAACAGCCGCTGATAAGCTAGTACCAGAAGGAATTGAAGGACGTGTTCCATTTAGAGGTTCAATCTCAGGAATTGTTCACCAAATGATGGGTGGACTGCGTTCATCAATGGGTTACTGTGGTTCTGAGAGCATTGAGATGTTCTGGAACAAAGCCGAGTTTGTAGAAATCACGTCTGCAGGTCTTAAAGAGTCTCATGTTCACGATGTTATTATCACTCAAGAAGCACCTAATTACCACGTATAAGTAAAAATGCTATGAATGAAGTACGGTATGCTGGGTTTTGGATTCGATTTCTTGCTTCATTTTTAGACACTCTCTTTCTCGCACTACCAGTTGCAATAGTCATCTACTTCTTAAGTGATGGCAATTGGTTTGATTTTTCACAATATCAACAAAATATTAAAATGGCAATGAGTGGAAATGTTCATGCTCTTAATAATCTTCCTCAAACAGATAAAACATGGGAAGTAATAAACTTAATAGTAACAATCACAGTAACGATGGTTTTTTGGAGAAAGTTTAGAGGTGCCACACCTGGTAAAAAGTTTGTTCAAATTAAGATTGTAGATGCTGAAACATTTGAAGATATCAATACCAAACAGGCTATAACACGTTCATTTGGATATATAGTTTCTACACTTGCGTTTCTTATAGGTTTTTTAATGGTTGCTTTTAGAAAAGATAAACGTGGACTACATGACCTGCTAGCAGGTACAGTAGTTATATATGAAGAGCTTGAAAACTAATCTTCAACCATAAAAAAACTATCTACAGATATGTTTTTAAACGCTGCGTTTAAGCTTGTAAAAAGGTCAGGAAACTCTTTTTCCATCTTAGCTAACATCACCTTCGTATTTGCTCTTGCATGAGGCATCTTAACATCAAAACGCATAGCAGGGCACGCTTCATCACCAATCGCTTGAATCTCATTATCTTGTACAAATGCGGATAGCTGACGCTCTCTCATCTGAATAAGTGGACGAATAACAACTAAACCATTCTCAGCAGTATATTTTGGTGCTAAAGAGCGCATCTGTCCATTGTAGATAAAGTTCATAAAAAAACTCTCAGCCGCATCATCCATATGATGACCAAGTGCAACTTTATTACAACCATGTTCTTTTGCAACACTGTAGAGGTAACCTCTTCTCATACGAGAGAAAAAACTACAAAAAGAGGAGTTTTTACGTATCTTATCTTTAGCTAACTCATATGTTTTTGTGTCATGAATTATATGAGGAATATCATAAGCTTTGCAGTGGGCAGACAGTGCATCAAAGTTCTCTCCCATCCCATACCCAACTGTTACAGCTATAAACTCGAACTTAAAGGGAGCACGACGCTGCTGCTCTTTCATAGCATGAATCATGGTAAGTGAATCTTTTCCACCACTTAGACCGACAAGAATCTTATCACCCTCTTCTATAAGTGTAAACTCAGCATTAGTTTTACCAAGCTTAGACATAATTTTTTTAGATGGAACAATATTTTTAGACATAAGTACGGTTCACTGTACGTGAGCTTGACGCTGAGTCAAACCCAGTGTTAACGTAGTAAAATGGACTTTGTTCATTTTGCGTTAGCATCTATGACCTTATCTACCATCTTCATAACAAATTGAGCTGACTCAACAGCACTTGTCTCTAAGAACTCATCAAAAGAGAAACTTGCATCCATATCAGCTGCATCGCTTATAGCACGCAAGATAAAGAACGGTACATTTAAAGCATCACAAACGACTGCTACAGAAGCACCTTCCATCTCTAAGGCATCAGCATTAAAAGTCTTACCAATCCAGTTTTTACGATCTTCATTTGCAACAAATTGATCACCTGTTGCAATGATACCTTCTTGAACTTCTTTGCCCATTTCATCAGCAACTTCTTTGCTTAAAGCTAACATCGCTCTATCTGCTTCAACAAAAACAGAACCCTCTGGAACATATCCGAATGGATGTCCAAATGCAGTTATATCTAAATCGTGTTGAGAAAGTTTTGTTGCAACGATTAAATCACCAACTTTTAACGTTTGTGATATTGCACCGGCAACGCCAGAAAAAAGAAGCTTCTTAGCACCAAAGTGCTCTATCAAAGTAGTAGCAGTCAAGGAAGAAAACACTTTGCCTATTTTAGAGTATGCAATCACCAGTTCAACACCTTTATAAGATGCTTCATAATATCTGTTTCCTGCATATTCTGTTGTTTTATACTCTCCAATTTTCTCAAGTATTGGAGCTATCTCTTCTGGCATTGCACCCATAATCGCTATTTTTACCCCAAGGGCACTTGTTTCACTGTGCATTTTAATCCCTATATTTCTACTGTATCTACTAATTCTTTGTAGTTTGGAAGCTGATGAATCATATCTGCATTTTCATCTAAGACACAACTTCCACCCCAGAAACCTAATCCATCTTCAAATCCTACTCGGTTTACAAACACTACTTTGGCACTACACTCTTTAGCAACTGTTTGAATAATCTCATACCACTGTTTCTGTATCTCTAGACCATCATCAAAAAATCCTCGAGCTGGAGAAGCAACTAGAGCTATAATTAAATCAGGATTCTCTTCTATCAGATCATGATGAACACTCTTGTGCCATAAATCTTCACAAACCAACATTGAAATTTTTTTATTTTCAACGTTAAAACTCTCAAAAACATCACCCGCATTAAAGTAACGAGCCTCTTCAAACATTCCATAATTTGGAAGATGTACTTTATTGTGTTGACTAAATACTTTGCCTTTAGAAAAGTAGAGCGCTGCGTTTCTAAAGATATCTCCATCTCTTATAGCAGCTCCAACAACAATATCAACACTCTTACTAAGTTCTTGTAACTCTTTAAGCTCACCAAGATCCCAAGCATCTTCATAAAGTTTATCTTGTAAAAGATAACCATTCAAAGAGAGTTCCGGAAAAACTATTAAGTCGCTATCTCTCTTTTTACTATTAATAATATCAACTATTACACCTAAGTTTGAACGGTTAAGTTTAGGTGAGGTTTGAGCCAGTGTTACTCTCATATTAAGAACAGATTTCTTCTTTTACTTTTTCTAATGATGCCATATCTGAAATATTTAGAGTCTTTAACTCTTTAGCTATTCTACGGTTAAGACCTTTTAGGACAACACCATTTCCAAACTCTATGGCCATATCAACATCACTGGCAATTGCTAAAATTGACTGCTTGTATTTTACTGGTTGAACAAGTTGTTCTTTTAAAAGTGCCACTGCATCAGCTTTTGTAGAGTAAGGCTTAGTTGTCACATTAGATATTACTGGAGCACTGAATGTATCATTAACCATACTATCCATTAATTCAGCTAAGGGCTCCTGTGCTGGAGCTAAAATATCACAGTGTGATGCGACAGACATATTTAAAAGAAGGGCACGTTTTGCACCTGCATCTTTAAATGTCTGCTCTAGTGATGAAAGATCAGCCTTCATCCCTGCAACAACTAGCTGTCCATCCTGATTGTAATTTGCAGGCCAAACTTTTTTACCCTCTTGTTGTGCATCAACACAAATCTTTTCAACTGATTCATCATCTAAACCGACAATAGCCATCATCCCAGCCTCAATTTCATCACATGCTGCTTGCATAAATGAACCGCGTTTATGTACCAGTTCAACTGCATCAACATAATCGATAGCACCACTAGCACATAAAGCAGAAAACTCGCCTAATGAGTGTCCTAAAAAAAGTTCAGCATCAATATCAGGGCATGCATCTTTAAAAAGTCTATAGGCTATCATTTGTACCAATAAGATAGCTGGCTGAGTATAAGCAGTTTGTCCAAGTTTTTCACTCTCTTCAAATATTATCTCTTTAAAATCAACACCTATTCTCTCACCAGCTTTTGTAAACATCTCACGTGCAATTTCAGAGTTATCATAGAAATCTTGACCCATTCCAACTGCCTGTGAACCTTGTCCTGCAAATATCATAGCTATTTTTTTCATTCATTATCCTTTAAATATTCTTTATTTTCAGCTATCTTTTTTCTCAATGTATTTCGATTTAAACCCAACTTATCTGAAAGTTGAAGCTGAGACTTGAATTTATTTAGCCCAGCCTTGATTAAAGGAACCTCATAGAGATAAATAAAATTTCTATAATCACTATTTGTACCTAACTTGGAATACAAATAGTTTTCAATAATATCTATAAGTTCTACATCTTTTACATCTTGTAACAGATAATTTATCATAACTTGTCTTCTCAATGAATTTGAGTTTCTACTCAAATCTGGTTTAAAGTTTTTAATATTAAATTTTTCATCCCCTCCAAAAAGTAAAGATGCTTCCATTGCAAACTTTTCTATAAGTTGTGACACATCCTCAGGTCTATCACTGAGCGGAGGAATATCAAATTTAACACTAAAAAGTTCATCTGTATATTCGTTAGTAAAAGAGGGCTTGGAAGTAGCAACAACCCTAATAAGGTTCTCATTAATTGTCTCTATCAACCTTTTAATATTTGGAGAGCTGTCAATATTTGTAATAATAAGCTCATTTACACTTTCAAGAGCTATAAGAAGTTCATCAAAACTTGAGGCGTCAATAATAGATGCATTTGGGAGTATAAAAGAGGCTAAACTCTCTTTCCCAACACCCTCTTCTCCCATAATAAGAGCGTTAACATTGAGTGTTTTTAAAAGAGTAGCTGTTTTAAATGCTTCAGAGGAAGCATTTGAAGCAGTTATAAAACTAGTGACATCCACAGCCGCTGCCGCCACCTGTACCACAACATCCATCATCTTCTTTTTTGTTTTCAGATGGTACACCAGTCATAGCCTCTTCAGCAGATGCATCTCTAACACTATTTAAAGTAACACTGAACATTAAATCTTTTCCTGCTAGTGGGTGATTAAAGTCAATCATTACTGTCTCAGCACCAATCTCTTTTACTGTAACTTGTACAGTTGCCCCATCTTCACCTTGACCATAAAGAGTCATACCAATCGCTAAGTCAATTCCAGCGAACTGATCAGCAGGAACTTCTTGAGTAGCTTCTGCGTTATATTCACCATAAGCATCTGCAGGTTTAACAAGGATATCGCCTTTTTCACCAACAGCCATTGTTGATAATCCATTCTCAAGTCCAGGAATAATTTGTCCCTTACCGAACATAAAGACTAGTGGAGCTCCACCAACATTACTATCTACTACTTTGTCACCATCACGTACTTCGTACTCGATTGATACAATTTGATTTGCTTCAATTGCCATTTTAGAAAACCTTCTATTTTATTTTTTTGGATTTTATCATAATAATCTATAATAGGGCTGAAAAATTCAGCC
>JANTGV010000023.1 GCA_024762745.1 Sulfurimonas sp.
TATGCAGTTATTGCAAATGAAGAAAAACGTGTATACGCCATGCAATATCACCCAGAGGTACAACACTCTGAAGAGGGTTATCTGATGCTTCGTAACTTTGCAAAAAATATTTGTGGAGTAACTGAAAAGTGGAAAATGGAGCACTTCTTAAAAGAACAGATTAAACTTATTCGTGAAAAAGTTGGTGATGGAAAAGTACTTTGTGGTTTAAGTGGAGGAGTTGATAGCTCTGTTGTCGCAGCTATGCTTTATGAGGCGATAGGTGACCAACTTATACCTGTTTTTGTAGATAATGGACTTTTACGTAAAGGTGAAAGACAGCAAGTTGAAGAGGTGTTTAAAATAAATCTCAAAGCTCCTCTTGTAACTGTTGATGCAGTAGATAATTTTTTAGGAAAACTAGAGGGTGTTTCTGATCCTGAAGAGAAGCGTAAAATTATCGGTCACACTTTCATCGAAGAGTTTGAAAAAGAGGCTAAGAAGCATGATGGCATTAAATTTTTAGCGCAAGGTACACTATACCCTGATGTTATAGAATCTATCTCAGTAAATGGTCCATCTGAGGTTATTAAATCTCATCATAATGTTGGAGGTCTTCCCGATTGGATGGATTTTGAACTTATTGAACCCCTGCGTGAACTCTTTAAAGATGAAGTGCGTAAAATTGGACTAGAGCTTGGACTCCCAGAGAGTATGATCAATCGTCATCCATTTCCTGGACCAGGACTTGCGATTAGAATCATGGGCGATGTGAATGTTCCTGATTTAGATCTACTTCGTGAAGCTGATGTAATTCTTTTAGATGAGTTGAAAGCGAGTGGCTACTATGCAAAAACATGGCAGGCATTTGCAGTTTTACTTAATGTGAAATCTGTTGGCGTTATGGGTGATAACCGTACTTATGACAACACTGTCTGTGTGAGAGTGGTTGAAGCAGTTGATGGAATGACAGCAACATTTGCTCACCTTCCACATGATCTACTTGAGAGAATTTCAAGAAGAATAATTAATGAAGTAGATGGTATCAATAGAGTAGTTTATGATATCTCTAGTAAACCACCAGCAACAATAGAATGGGAGTAAGCTTTTAAGGCTTATTCGCATGTGCCCGAACGAAGAGACAAATGCCCTTGGGGTACAAAAAAAAATTTATCTTTTTTCAATCTCCTCACACCCAAACGCAATACATATCAACCCATTAGATATAAAATTTCTTAAGCCAAGTATAGATTTCTCAAAGTATGACTATTTAATTATAACTTCAAAACAGGCTTCAGAGGCTTTGAAACAGTATGAAGTACAAGATTATATCGATAAAAAAGGACTCTGCGTTTCAGTTGCCACTGCTGCATCTTTTGAGAGCCTAGGTGCTACTGTTTTAGATATAGGTGCCGGATATGGAGACAATTTGATAGAGAAAATAAAGAGCTTCCCAAAGAGTACAAAGTGGCTTTATCTTCGGGCTAAGGTAGTAGCTTCAGATTTTGTTGAAGTATGTAACAATGATGGATTTAATATAGATGAAAATGTAGTTTATATGAGTGAGTGTTCACAAGATGTTTTAGATGTGAAAGTTGAAGATAACTCTATTCTTATATTTACTTCCCCCTCGAGTCTTAACTGCTTTTTAAAAACGCATAAAATTAGTCAATACTCCAAGGTGGTAGTAATAGGTAAAACAACAGCTAAAGCTTTGCCAAAAAACATAGAGTATCTGCTAGCTAAAGAGACAACTATAGAGAGTTGTATTGAAATCGCTTCTAACCTTTGAGTCAAAAGAAAAATCAAGTATCAATTTTGTATAATATAGCTAATAGTCTGAGAAGTTCGATACTTCGCACAATTGAGGGTTCTACATTATCAAATTGCGAACTAGTAGGATTTTCGTGTGTCGATGGTCTCATTTGAGGTTTGACTAGCTCAGCCGAGAGATTGCCGCCGTTAGAATCTTCTCTCTTCGCCCAAATTCGGCTTTTAGAACCGAACCATTAGCGAGACGGCTTCTTGGGCTATTGCTAATAAAAGTATTTATTTAGGTAATTCTGTTATTTGAATAAATACTTTTTTTATTTTATGGAGATATTGATGAAGATATTGATTTTAGGTAGTGGTGGACGTGAGTACTCAATCGCAAGAGCGATAAAGAGTGAGCAGGAGAGTCACGAACTCTTTTTTCAACCAGGAAACGGTGCGACAAACAATCTAGGAACTAACCTAAATATTAAAGACTACAATGAATTGGCGGCTTATGCAGAGGAAAATGGAATAGAACTGACAATAGTTGGTCCAGAGGCTCCTTTAGTTGATGGTGTTGTTGATATTTTTAAAGCTAAAGGTCTTACTATTTTTGGTCCAAATAAAGAGGCGGCGCAGTTAGAGGGTTCAAAAGTTTATATGAAAAACTTTTTGGCAAAATATGATATTCCTACAGCTCGTTATATTGAAAGTGATTCAATCGAAGAACTATACAAGTTTACAGAAACATTAACAGCGCCAATTGTTGTTAAAGCGGATGGACTTTGTGGTGGAAAAGGTGTAATTATTGCTCAGTCTCATGATGAAGCTAAACAGGCTATCGGTGAGATGCTGAGTGGAAAGTCATTTGGTGATGCTGGAAAGAAAGTAATTGTAGAGGAGTTCCTTGATGGTTACGAACTCTCAATGTTCGCTGTATGTGACGGGGATGACTATATTTTACTTCAAGCTGCACAAGACCATAAACGCCTTTTAGATAATGACGAGGGACCAAACACTGGAGGTATGGGTGCTTATGCACCAACTCCACTTGTAGATGAAGAGCTGTATCAAAAAGTAAAAGATAGAATAATCCGCCCAACTTTAAATGGAATGAAAGAAGAGGGCGCTCCTTTCGAGGGAGTTTTATTTATAGGAATAATGGTAGTAAATGGTGAGCCAATAACATTAGAGTTTAATGTACGTTTTGGAGATCCGGAGTGTGAGATACTTATGCCACTTATGACTTCAAGTGTAAGTGATATGTTTTATAAAGCAGCAACAAATAGATTAGCTGATATAAATGTTGAGTTCTCAAATCAATATGCCGTTGGTGTGGTTATGGCAAGTGAGAACTATCCATATTCAAGTTCAACTCCTGCAGAGATAATAGTAGATGAAGTACACCATGAAGAGATAGAGAAAAACACTCATATATCTTATGCCGGTGTTAGTATGGATGATGGTAGACTTTATGCAGATGGTGGACGTGTTTTAGTCTGTGTAGGTCTTGGTGACACTATTAAACAAGCTAGAGATAGAGCCTATCTAAGATGTGGTCAAGTTCATTTTGCAGGTAAAAAAATCAGAACTGATATTGCCTATCAAGCTCTTTAGGAGTAAATAGATTGAATGAAGAGATAGAAGAGATCCTCCATCGAGAGCAGTTGACATTAGCACCTGTAAAGAAAAGAGCAGTTGCGTTTTTTATAGATGAGGTATTGCTCTCATTTTTACTTATTATCGCTTTATGGGACTCTTTTGCAACAGCAAAAACGATGGAAGAGATGATTAATGTTACTAATGCCTTTGTTTTAGAGTATATGGCGATGAAGATTATTTATCAAGCATTCTTTGTTATGCAGTATGGTGCTTCAATAGGTAAAATAGTAATGAAAATTAGAGTTGTAGAGATAAAGACCTTAACAAATCCAAATGTACTTGTTGCTTTAAATAGAGCAATTTTTCGAGTCATCAGCGAGATGCTTTTTTATTTAGGGTTTTTATGGGGAATGTTAAGTCAAACACGTCAAACATGGCATGATAGTACAGCAAAAACTTTGGTTGTTAATGTTTAAGACTCTTATCCTTTTTATCATTTTCGCAAATATTTTAAATGCAAGTGATAAGGTAGAGATATATGCAACAAAGATGGACTCAAAATCAGGTATAGTTGAAGCTTCTGGTGGTGTAAACGTAATATATAAAGATTACTTCTTAAGTGCTGATAATGCTATCTATGACAGAGAAAGCGGAGACTTAGAGCTTTTTGACAATATTCGTGTTACACGTGGCGGTGAATATAAAATTTTAGGCTCTTACGCAAAGGTAAATATAGCAAAAAAAGAGCGAGAGTTTAAACCTTTTTATATGCTTGAAAAAAATTCAAAAATTTGGATGAGTGCTGATAAAGGTAGGATTGAAGATCGAAATACAGAGATTGACTCAGGGAGTGTTAGTGGGTGTGACCCCAACGACCCTTTATGGGAGATGGAGTTTTCATCATCTGATTACAACTCAAAAACTAAATGGCTAAATCTTTATAATACAAGACTCTACATATATGACATTCCAGTTTTTTATACTCCCTATTTTGGTTACTCACTAGATAAAACAAGAAGAACAGGGCTACTTATGCCAATGCTTGGTCTCTCTAACAGTGAAGGTTTTTACTATGAGCAGCCATTGTATATTGCTGAGTATGATTCATGGGATTTGGAACTGAAACCACAAGTAAGGACAAGACGAGGATCCGGTCTCTACTCTAATTTCAGATTTGTAGATTCCAAGACTTCCAAGGGAGAACTGAAGTTAGGCTACTTTGATGAGCATAGTGAATATTTAAATAAGTATAACTTAGAAAATGACTCTCACTATGGATTTAACTTTAGATATAACAATAATGATTTTATAAATCAATGGTTTGGAGTGAATTTTGAGGGTCAATCTGGTCTTTATGCTGATATAAACAGTATGAATGATGTTGATTATTTAAACCTCTCTACAAACGACTCAACGCAGCAGTCAACTGCAACACAGGTTCTATCAAGAGTTAATATGTTCTACAATACAGATAGCAACTATTACGGCGCATATTTTAAATACTATCAAGACCTTACAAAACAATCAAATGAAGACACGCTTCAAAAACTGCCAACATTTCAGTACCACTACTATTTGGACACACTTTTAAAAGATCATCTTCTATATTCTCTTGATATTCAGAGTAACAATGTTTATAGGGAGATTAATACAAAAGTTATACAGACAAATATAAATATACCTATAAGACTTCAAACTGAACTCTTTGATGAATTTTTAAATGTTTCATACACATCAAACTTTTATGGACAGCATTCAAATTTTAGTGGTGAGAATAATGTTTCAGGACTTAGACCTGAGGATGGCTATTTTGCGAGAAACTATCATACATTTTCTGCTGTTTCCCAACTCACGAAGGCTTTTAAAGATTTTACTCATATTATTGGTCTTGAGTTAAAACACACGATGAGTGGTGCAGAGTATGATGATGGGTTTTATGAAAACATTGGTGACTTTTGTGCTGACCCGATAAATATAAATAGTCCAGAGTGTGAGTTTTATGATATCTCTGAGGTACAGGAGATAACACAGTTAGATTTTTCTCAGTATATATTTGACTCCTCTGCTTCACAGAAGTTATATCATAGAGTTTCTCAGAGGATTAATCACGGGGTACTAGATGGCCGATATGGAGAGTTGGAGAATGAGCTTGATTATAAACCGGTAGACTCTATTAGTCTTTATAGTAATATATTTTATAATTTTGATGAGTCTCTCTTCTCTAAAATATATAGTAGAGTCTCTTTTAATGACTATGGGCTAAACATAGGCCTTTCACATCTTTATAAAGAAGATATTTCTAAAGATTTGGATGCTTCAGACAGACACACAAGCTACTTAACATCAAGAGCAGGATATACTTACGATAAACATTACTCTTTTAACGCGATGTTTAATTATGATATTGAGTCATCACTGAAAAAGAGTATGGAAGTTGGTTTTATGTATAAAAAGAGATGTTGGGATTTCGGGATAAGATATGCCGAAAACAACAGACCTATTCTTACAACAGCCGGTGAAGACTCGGTTTATGATAAGTATATATACCTAAGTATAGTACTTAAACCATTTATGAAGCCCGATAAAGATACTTCAAATATATCATATAAGCTTCCAGATTAAGGAGTAGGATAGTATGCAGAAATATAAAAATATACTCAAAAATCGTCAGGATGCTGCAGATAACCTCATTGATGTTATTCCGATGCAAAAACTTAAAGAAGAAGAGTGGAATATTGTTGCTGTGTCAAAAGGTGGCTTGGATTTAGGTTCTCGTATTAGAGGTAAATTAATAAATAATTTGGATTTTTTATTTACTGAAGCAATTATGGCACCTAATAATCAGGAGTGCGAGGTTGCCAGAGTTAGTGAAAGCGAAGAGATAGTTATAAATGAACAGTTGGTAGCTGCGTTTGATATACAGTATGACTACATTTACGGAGAGGCACACCGTAAACATGAAGAAGAGATACTTAGCTATATATACCAGTATAGAAAAGGAAGACACTTCCCGTCGATGGAGAACAAAGTTGTTCTCCTTGTAGATGAGGGGAGTGAAATGGGCTCAAAGTTTTTAACTGCACTTAAAACAGTGCTAGCTCAAAAACCTAAAGCTGTTTATATTGCTGTGCCAGTTTTACCAACTGATATATTGGAGCAACTAGAACCATTTGTAGATGATATATTTTTTCTTTATGACATAGATGACTTTGTGGAAACATCACTCTATTATGAAGAATTGGAAGATATTGAAGATGAGAGAATAGAAAAATTATTAGAGGAAATAAAATGAAATATGATGTTAGTTTAGAGTTGGAAAATAGAGAAGAGTCGTACTCTTTTGGTGATGTAGCCAAACAGGCAAATGGAAGTGCATGGCTAAAATCAGGAAAAACGGTTATTCTTGCTACAGTTGTTATAGATGAAACAGAGGTAGTTAAAGATGACTTTTTACCTCTTACAGTCCAGTATATTGAAAAAACATATGCAGCAGGGAAGATTCCAGGAGGTTTTTTCAAGCGTGAAACGAAACCAAGTGACTTTGAAACACTCACTTCGCGTATAGTAGACCGTTCACTTCGTCCTCTATTTCCAAAAGGGTTTGGACATCCAACGCAGATAACTATCATGATATTCAGTACAGATAGTGAAGCTGACCTACAAGTTTTAGCTCTAAACGCAGCATCAGCAGCCCTCTATACTTCAGATATTGATATAAACACTTCAGTTTCGGCGGTACGTACTGCAAAAGTGGATGGTGAATTGATTTTAAATCCAACACTCTCACAACTTAAAAACTCTACACTTGACCTATATCTTTCAGGTAGTAAAGATGACCTGCTTATGATTGAGATGCGTTCTTTTGGTGGTGAAGAGCTAGAGATGAATGATATGATAATTGATCCTATGATTGATCCTACAATGGGAGCTACTGTAATAAGCTCTCATACATCAAACGCAATGCCAGAAGATGAGTTGATTGAAGTTTTTGAAAAAACGCAATCTCTTCTTTTTGAGACTAACTCCAAATATGAGGCTGCGTTTAGCAGTTCTAAAAAAGAGACACTATCTATAGAGTATAAAGCACACACCATAAATGAAGAGATGGTTACTTTTGTAAGAGATAATCATCTCTCAGATATAAAAGATGCAATGAATCAAATGGCAAAATCTGAACGTTCAACTGCACTGAGACAACTAAGAAAAAGAATACTTACAACTCAAGAACACTGGGAAGAAATAGAGTTAAAAGATGCGATAGAGAAGGTTAAAAAAGAGCAGGTACGTGCCCAAATACTTAATGAGAGAGTTCGTGCTGATGGCAGAGCTTTAACCGAAGTAAGACCAATATCTATAGACACAAATGTACTTCCAAGTGCACACTCTTCTTGTCTGTTTACTCGTGGACAAACGCAGGCTTTAGTAGTCCTCACTATGGGTGGACCTAAAGATGCACAGATGTTTGAGACTCTTACTGATGATGGAACGCAAAATGAAAACTTTATGGTTCATTATAACTTTCCGGGATTCTCAGTTGGTGAAGCATCCCCTGTTATGGGAACAAAACGCCGTGAGTTAGGACATGGAAATTTGGCTAAAAGAGCGTTAGAGCCTATTATTAATTTAGATGGTCAAACTGTGCGTTTAGTATCTGAAATCTTAGAGTCAAACGGTTCATCATCTATGGCAACTGTGTGTGGTGGATATATGGCTTTAAGAGCTGCTGATATAGACACAAGTGATACTGTTGCCGGTATAGCAATGGGTATGGTAAGTGAGGGTGATAACTACGCAATCCTTTCAGATATCATGGGACTTGAAGATCACGATGGAGATATGGACTTTAAAGTAACAGGTTCAAAAGATGGAATCACAGCAATGCAGATGGACATTAAACTTGGAGGAATCTCATTAGATGTTCTTAAAGAGGCTCTCTATCAGGCTAAAGAGGGGCGTTCGCATATTATCGATATAATGCTTGAAGCGGAAAAAGATATAGAGTTTAACGACGGTGTTCTTCCTAGTACAGACTTTTTCCATATAGACCCAAGTTTTATAGGCGATGTTATTGGTCAGGCTGGAAAGACTATTCGTGAGATGATAGAGAAGTTTGAAGTTGCAATTGATATTGATAAAAAAGATGGAAAAGTTAAAATAACAGGTAAAAATAAGTCTGGAGTTGCTGGTGCTCGTGAGCATATTGAAGATATTGTAAATACTCCAAAAGTTGCTAAAATAAAATACGAAGTAGGTGACAAGTACGAGGGAACTGTAAAACGCATAGTTGACTTTGGTGCTTTTGTAGAGCTTCCAGATGGTACAGATGGACTACTGCATATATCTAAAATATCTGACAAGAGAGTTGATAAGGTTTCGGATGTATTGAGTGAAGGCGATAAAGTGACAGTTGAGATTTTAGAGTTTAAAGGAAATAAAATTTCTTTAGGTCGTGCATAAGAGAAGATTTAGTATCTTTTATATATAATTCGACTATCAAATTTTAGTAGGGAAATCCTTGCATTTATGTTTGGGTTGCTTCATGGTTAAAATGAGGTTACGCTAGCCGAAAAAGTTTGTAATAATTTTAAGGACATATTATGAAGAAAATTCTTTTTTTAATGGTAGCATTAACTGTTGCTGCATTCGGTGCTGAAGAAGCTGTAGTTAATGAAACTCTTAAAGCTTACTCAATGATCGCTGCTGGTCTTGGTCTTGGTCTTGCTGCTTTAGGTGGAGCTATCGGTATGGGTCATACTGCTGCTGCTACAATCGCTGGTACAGCTCGTAACCCAGGTTTAGGTGCTAAACTTATGACTACAATGTTCATCGCTCTTGCAATGATCGAAGCACAAGTTATCTACGCACTAGTAATTGCGTTAATCGCTCTTTACGCTAACCCATATTTAGGTTAATCTAAATATATTTTACTAACCCACTTTTTGGGTTAGTAACTTTTTCTTATGCATCTGCAGTAGGGTCTATAAATACTCTTGCACCCATCTCTTTATCTATACTATAAAGTCCATATCCATCATCTCCAACCATTTTTAGTTTATCGATGATCTCATTAAACATCCCTTCCTCTTCCACTTGTTCATTTACGTACCATTGAAGTAAGTTATATGTAGCATGGTCTTTCTCTTTCATAGCCAAATCACTAAGATCATTGAGTGCAGCTGTCATAAATTTTTCATGTTTATAGGCATCTTCAAAAACATCTAAGATAGATTTTGCTTTAACATTAACGGCTTTTATGTCAGAAAGTTCTATGTTCGCTCCCTGATCCTCAAGGTATCTAAAAAGCTTCATA
>JANTGV010000024.1 GCA_024762745.1 Sulfurimonas sp.
CACTTAAAAAAGGAGTGGTGTTAACGATAGAACCAGGTATCTATATAGATAAAAATGACAAAAGGGTACCCAAAAAATTTAGAGGTATAGGAATAAGAATTGAAGATGATATTTTAGTCACAAAAAAGGCGTGTAAAAATCTATCTTCCAAAATTGCCAAGAGTGTTGAAGAGATAGAGTCTCTCCGCACTTAGTATATCTATTGCGTTTTCTGTTTCTCTATCTCTTCTTGATGCTTAGACATCTCTAGTCTAATCTCATCCATAGTTTGTGGAGGAACGTTGTCGTCTTTCGCCCATTTTACTTCATCGATATTTCCACCATAGTCTCCACCGAAGTCTTCAACCTTTTGGGAGTACTCATCCAGATCGTGACAGATTGCTACTCTTCCATCAACAGTGTCTGTTAGCTCGATAAACCACTCTCCCTCTTCATTGACTTTTATGACTGATTCAAAAACTACACTCACTATTTTTTACCATCATTTGGATTAAACTCAGTTTTGTCAAATGTTCTTGCAAAACCTTCTAAATCTTTTTTCTTCAAATCACCATTATATATAATATCTTTTGGATCAAGACTATCATCATTTAACATTTTTGGTACAGCTTCAGAATTGTTAATCACATCTATGTGCTCATCAAGTTCATCTTCACTGTAGGCCATCTGCATATCAGCAGTTATAACATGAGGAATAGCTTCTATGACAGCAAGTTTTTTAAGCTCTTCTGTTACACCTTCACCCTCAATGGTTACAATAACTCTACCTTTCTCATCGTGAAGGTGATAATCACACGCTTCACAGTTTTTAAGAGACTCCACAACTTCATCTAAATACTTTGGTACTGTTTGAACTACTATGCTTGAAATATTCATAATATATAACTCCTTATTCGTAAATAACTTTTCTTGTTTTTTCACCGTTTTCTTGGCGCATTTTATCATACAGTTTTTGGTGCTCTAACTTTTCATTAAAGCTGATGGGCGTTCGTAAAGATTTATACTCGACTAGTTCTCCACTTTTATAAACACCAGAGACTATCGCTTGTACCCAGTAGTAACCTTTGTCTTTACGAAGGTTCTTTACTACGCCAACCCATTGTTTCTTATTCTGTATAGTATCCCATAAATCTTTAAACGTAGCACTCGGCATATCTGGGTGTCTTACAATGTTATGAGACTTTCCAAGAAGTTCATCTTCACTATAACCGCTAATCTCACAAAATGTCTCATTAGCGTAGGTGATTTTTCCATTTAAATCAGTCCTTGATATAATCAGCTCATCAGCCGGAACTTCTGTTTCTATTAAAAATTCACTTTCATTATATTGCATCTTCCACCCTTAATTGATTTTGTAAAAATTAATCGTCTTATCATCACTTGCTACAAAAAACTCTTTTTCATCAATAAAGAGAATATTTGAAACTGTCATTTTATTGCCACCGTAAATACCTATTTTACCCTTGGTTCTTGTGTTGAAAAGTGCCACATTATTATCTTCATCAGCAGCATATCCGGCAATTTTCCCACTTGGACTTAAGCCTACACTGTAGACAAGAAAACTAGCATGTTTATAGTATGAAGAGTTATATTTTGTATTATAGATTACAACGCGTCTATCTTGTCCAGCAGTAGCAATGACCGTGTTTTTTGTATCTACTTGAAAAACATTATCTAAGTTTTGTCCACTGAGTTCTTTTATAAAAGATGCATCTTTCGTATTGTGGATTTTCAGGTCTCCACTCTCATCTGCAATAATTACCTCAGTTTTATCCTCATTTAGCACAAAGTTAGAGAACTTAGATTGAGATATAGGTACTCTATAGTTCTCTTTTTTGTTTGTTAAGTCATAAGAGATTATCTCATTACTAAGCAGTCCCAAGAGTATAGTGTTTTCATCTAAAAACTTAGCCTTTGCAATAAACAAGCCTTCTGTATAGGGGATAAAAAGTTCAAGTTTCCCGTTCTCATATACATGGACACGCCTAGCACCTCTTTGTGCTTGTGAAAGAATAAGAACTTTTTCGTTAATAATATCTACTGAATATACTTTTGAATCAATAAGGTCACCCATAAAGTCTTTGATCTGAGGGAGTTCAATTTTTTGAATAATCTTCTTTGTCTTAGTATCAAAGATATCTACACAGCTGGCATCAGTTGCACTGTAGAGCTTCGAGTCTCTGTAAACGATATCTGTTACAGCTCCACTTGATATAAATTTTTCAAGTGGCTTTTGAATCTCTGTCGCATACATTGAAGTTAGTAAAATAAGTAGGGAAACAACTGTTTTCATGATTTTATCACCTTTATATCGATTGCGTTTGCTGGACATCTACTGATACAAAACCCACATGAAGTACACTTCTCTTGCTCAATTGTGGGCATAAACATCGCTTTAAATTCTATAGCATCCTCAAGACAGGGATCCTTACAAGAGAAGCACATGACACCTTGCCAACTCACACAGTTTTTTTCATTTATTCGAATACCTGCATCAATTAAGCGTCTATCCTCTACACGAAGCACATCTGGTTCACATGCTGTAGCGCAATCATCACAATATGTACATCCAGAACTGGAAAAATCCAGTTTGGGCGTCTTATCCTCTCTTATAATTATAATCTGTTCTTGACACAAAGTGGCGCATTTACCGTCACAATTTTGACACTCTGTATCAAACGCAGCTATATCACTGTAGTAAGGTGGTCTGATTATGGTCTCTTTCTCTAGTCCTCCATCTGTTAGTGGAGAAGAGAGAAAGCTAAAAAGCTCTCTTCTTTCCATGACTGTATTAACTACTTTGTAGTATCTATGCCTTCCATGAGTTTAGTGCCGTTCCAAGAGGATTTTGTTGCACCATCAGCAGTTGTGAAATCTGCCTCAAAAGTGTTTTCAACGGCTAAAGCCTCTCCTGATTGCGGAGCATGACACTGTGAACAGTTATACCTAGCACCAACTAATTTGCTCTCAGCCTTAATAGATACATTTGATAGGTTGGCACTTGATGTATTTGCACCTGACTGAGCTACAGACTTAGGTCTAAAGTTAGTAAAGTGTGAGCTTGGAATTGCTGTTGCACCCATAGAGCTTGCAACTTCTGGCATGTGACAACTTGTACACTGGTTATCACTGATTGTGATTGGTAACATACCTTCAGTATCATGTGGAATCATTGGAGGAGCATCTTGAAATGCTCTCTTGATGATATGTCCACTTCCAGCAACATTTTTATTGTAGTTTGCCACGTCACCAAACGTATCAGACTTTTCTGAATAGAGATCAGTCTTTCTCAGACCTAATGACTCTTCAGTTACAGTTTTTGCAACACCCTTGTTGCTCGCTGGACTTGTACTGTCAGTACATCCAACAAACAGTAGTGTTGCAGCAACTAAACCAATTGTTATATTACTTATTGTTTTCATTGTTCTTCTCCCATTTTCTTGTTATTTGCTAAGCTTTTAATTGAAAATTCCAAAGCATCATCATCACACACTTCTAAACATCTTAAACAGTTTGTACACTCTCCAGATAGTACAGGTAAACTCTCCTTACCTACCATATGCAATACTTGACTCTCAGGACATACAACCTTACACTTCATACATAAAGTACAGTTCTCTTCAAGATGATGTACTCTAAAAAGACTAAATCTACCAATAAGTGAATAGAATCCACCAAGAGGACAGATATGTCCACACCATCCATTCTTAAGAACAAATAGATCAAAAAGAAAAATTATAAGCATTGCTGCCCAACCAAAACCTAAACCAAATATAATTCCTCTATGAACCATAGATATGGGTGATATAAACTCAAAAGCTGTTATTCCCATGATAAATGAGATTATTAGACTCAGAGCTAATATCCAGTATCGTATATTACGAGATGCCGGTTGTTTTATGCCTTGTACTTGGTCTATACCTGTCACTCTTCTCATCATTGCAGCTGCATCTGTTATTAAATTTATAGGGCAAACCCAGCTACAAAAGGCACGACCACCTATCAGTAGATAAAATAGAGTAGCAACAGTTACACCTATAAGAAGGTCTGTAGCTAAAATAGCTCCAGCGGCCAACATCTGTAGGGCTGCATAAGGATCACTCATAGGTATAGTATTGAAAATCAAAGATGAACTAAGATTTCCTTGGAGGAGAGTCCACCCCCAGGCATTTGCTCCAAAATAGAGAACTAGCAAGCCTATTTGGGTTACTCTTCTTAATATAAGGTATCTGTAGTTATTCCATAACGTTGCCATTAGTATAAATCCTCCAGTCCATCATTTAAAGAGTCCATCGCTGACTTTTTACTAAGATTAGTTTGAGTAGTTTCAGAAGTTGCGTTTTCTAAACGTTTCTCATCCTTTTTATCCCAACCTTTAATATAGTAGTCACCCGCTTTGCCCTCAGCTACTGCCCTTGGAAGTATAAATATTGCCGGTTTTTCTGTAACACAAGCTTGTTCACACATTCCACAACCTGTACATACATCACTCTGTACAACCGGTTTCATAAAAGCGTGTTTTCCTGTTCTCGCATTTTTTTCGTACTCAATAGTGATTGCTTCACCCAGTAGAGGGCAAGCTCTGTAACAGGCATCACATTGGATTCCCCAAAATGCAATACAGCTATTATCATCCACTACTGCAAGACCCATATCAGATACATTTATATCTAGAACACCATCAGTTGAAACTTTGGTTTCATCTAATGCACCGGTAGGACATACTGGTACACATGGAATATCTGGACACATATAACAAGGTATTTCTCTAGGTACAAAGTATGGTGTTCCCAGAGGTTTATTATCACCCGGTTTAGCAAGTAATAGAGTATCGTATGGACAAGCTTCTACGCAGAGTCCACACTTAATACAAGTCTTAAGAAAATCCTCCTCATCTAGGGCACCAGGCGGGCGAAGTGCTAGAGTTGAAGCTGTCACTTCATCTACATATGCACTCCATATAAACCCACCCATAGTAGCGAGGCCTACACCTCTTGCCATATTGAGAATAAACTTTCTTCTATCACTTAATGGTTGCTTTTTCATTTTCTTTCTTTCTATTTAACTTATGCTTTGTAAACTTTTACAGCACATTTTTTAAAGTCTGTCTGTTTTGATTGTGGACACGTATAATCAGCACATACTTTGTTGATAAATACTTTTTCATCAAACCATGGAACAAACACAAGTCCACGAGATGGTCTATTTCTACCACGAGTCTCAACTCTTGCTTTTACTTTACCACGACGTGATTCAACCCAACATAGTCCACCTTGTTTGAGACCTTTCTCTTTAGCATCCTGTGGGTGAATATAACAAAGGGCTTCTGGAACTGCACGGTAGAGTTCAGGTACACGCATTGTCATAGTTCCTGAGTGCCAGTGTTCAAGTACACGACCTGTGCTCATCCATAGTGGGTAAGCTTCATCTGGCATTTCCGGTGGATCCATGTAAGGGCGTGCAAATATTTTGGCTTTGTTTTTCAAAGATTTTTTCGTTTTATCTTTGATACCCATTAAGTCACCTTGAGTAAGAGCTTTTGCTAGACCACCATAAAACGCGTGAGAGTTACCTGTCTCTTTAGTTGCTTTCGCTGCATATGGGTCATATTTAGCATTAAATCTCCACTGCGTTTCTTTACCGTCGACAACTGGCCATTTAAGTCCACGAACTCTGTGATAAGTGTTAAAGTCAGCTAAATCGTGAGCATGACCACGACCAAATGAAGCATACTCTTCAAACAGGTATTCATGAATCATGAAACCATAACCTTTCCATACTTTACCATCAGACCCAATAACATTTCTGCTATCACCACTACACTCAGTATTATCAAAACCTTTTTGTGGGAACTTAGTCGCATCAACTTTATAAGATTGTGCCTCTTTATTTGCAAAAAGAATCTCGTACATAGTTGTGTCATCTGTATAACCCATTGCATGTGCTGCCTTACGCACATCTGGAAGTTTTTTGTTACCACGTAGAGGTTGTTCGCCCCATACATCAGCAACTGTAAATCTTTTTGAAAGCTCTACCCATTGCCATGTATCAGACATTGCATCACCTACAGGAAGAACTTGTTGTCTCCAGTGTTGTGTACGACGTTCAGCATTACCGTAAGCTCCCCATTTCTCATATATCATTGCAGATGGTAAGATAAGGTCAGAAACTTTTGCAGAGATACCTGGGTACCCATCAGAAGTTACAATGAAGTTATCCATCTCACGTGCTGCTTTAATCCAGTGAGTTGCAGATGCTGTATCTTGGTAAGGATTACAAACGTTTACCCATGCAAACTTTACAACACCATCTTCAATATCACGGTGAATTTTCATAATGTGCTGGTTACCTACAGGATTCAGAGTTCCTTCTGGAATTTTCCATCTGTTTTCAGTAATTTTTCTATGCTTAGGATTTTTAACCATCATATCAGCTGGTAGACGGTGACAGAATGTACCAACTTCGCGGGCTGTACCACAAGCAGAAGGTTGACCAGTAAGACTGAACGCGCCTGAACCTGGAAGCGCTTGTTTATTGAGTAAGAAGTGAACGTTGTAAGCAAGAGTATTTACCCAAGTACCACGTGTATGCTGATTCATACCCATTGTCCAGAAAGAAACAACTTTTCTCCCTTTTTCTATATAAAGGTCAGCTAAAAGTTGAAGCTTGCGTTTGAACTCGTTAATATCTTCATCAGGGTTACCTTTTGCGATATTTGCAACATAGTCAAGTGTATATGGATCTAGAAACTTTTTATACTCTTCAAAAGAGATTTCCCAGTGTTTAAGACCAGCTGGCTTATTCACCATCATATCACCCTCTTTGTAACCATAAGGTTTTAGAGCTGGTGCTTCTTTAGCTGATACTACTTTTTTCATCTCTTTAGAGATTGTTTCCATCTCTAAATCAGTGTATTTCCCGTCTTTAAGTGATTTCTCACCTTCTCTTCTCATACCATAACCCATATTTACAGGTGAGGCGGCGAAGACTATATGTTTTTTAACAAAATCCCAGTCAATTGCTTCAGGGTTATTATAAACGATTTCTCTAGCGATATAGTTCCATAAAGCAAGGTCAGTATTTGGTGAAAAGATAATCTCTTCATCAGCTAAATCTGAAGTTCTATGTCTATATGTAGAGAGATTGATAACCTTAACTCTCTCTGGATCTGAAAGTTTTCTATCTGTTACACGTGACCATAGAATAGGGTGCATCTCTGCCATATTTGAACCCCATGAAACAATAGTGTCTGTAAGCTCAATATCATCATAACACCCAGAAGGTTCATCAATACCAAAAGTTTGGTAAAAACCAACAACCGCTGATGCCATACAGTGACGAGCATTAGGATCGATTGCGTTTGAGCGAAATCCTCCCTTCATCATCTTTTGTGCTGCATAACCTTCCATAACTGTGTATTGTCCTGATGCAAATACACCTACACCCTCTGGACCACTTGCTTTTAGTGCTTTTTTGATGTGAACTTCCATCTCATCAAATGCTCTCTCCCAACTAACTGGAGCAAATTTACCTTTTTTGTCGAACTTACCATTAGCATCAACTCTTAGTAGAGGTTGAGTAAGTCTATCTGCCCCATACATAATTTTTGCATTAAAATAACCCTTAATACAGTTTAGGCCACGATTTACCGGAGCTGCAGGATCTCCCTTAACGGCAACAATTTTACCATTTTTAGTTGCCATCATAATTCCACAACCAGTACCACAGAAACGACAAGCTGCCTTATCCCATCTCCAACTGCCTTCAGCTTTCTCAGCTGCTGCTTCTAAATCCGATGGTACAGTCATTCCAATCGCTGCTGCTGCTGACGCTGCCGCAGAGCTTTTCAGAAATTCTCTTCTTGAAAGTGACATGTTCTCTCCTATTTGAAAATATTTTAACTCTTGTTAAAGTGTCCATTAACAGTTTCAATAGTACTCTTATAAGTAAGAAAATCATTTGACTTATGTCAAGAATATAGATTTTTTATTTAATATTAGTTTTATATTATATTTATTGAGAAAAATCGTAGCACTCTAAAAAAGTGCTACCTTCTATTTAAATCTCTTGGCAGGATTTTGTAAGATTATGAAGTTCAGCTTTTAATTTTTGAAGTTTTTTTGTAGAGTTAAGAAGCTCTTCAGTAGACTCAATAACAATATCTTCACTGTTATTAAGGTGTTTGGATATTTGAGACTTATCCTGTATTTCACCGAGTATGTTGTCAAACTCTTCAGTTAGTTCTTCTAGCTTTAAAGAGGCATGCTGTGACTGCTGTAAGGCCTCATTTGAATGGTCAACTGCAGAGTTTATTTTGTTTATAAAGCAGTTGATTGTGTCACTGACTTCTACAATCTCTGTTTCGGCATCGATTTTTATAGGTTTTAGTTTAGACCCATCTTCATCACTTATTAACTCTTTTGAGTACTTCATAAACTCCTCAGCATGTGATTCAATTTCTCTGAGTCTTAGAAGTGAATATACAAAAAGCGTAAGTAAAAATGTAGCGGAGATATATTGAAAAATTTTCATATATTCTGTTTTACTTTCACTGTAGTCTGTGTGCATTGTAACAATCTTGTCAACATTGTCAAGTAGAACAGTGTTGTTTGTATAGATTGAGAAGATGATTTCCTTAAGTTTTTCCTCTTTCCCTTTTTCATTGGAATTAGTTAATATTTTAAAATTTTGAATATCTTCATAAAATTCATTCCAAAGTTTGTCCACGACAGCTATCTGCATTTTAATCTTAAGTGTTGGTGCTGCCTGTATCTTCTTCTGCTCATCTCCATGTTTTAGTATATTCAGACCCTTTATAAATTCATCTACCGCTGCGTTTAGTTCATAAAAGTCTTTATTGGAACTATAATTAATATAAAAAATGTTTTTAGATATTTTTTGTGTCAGCATCCTCTGTTTACCAGCAATATTAATAATAAGGGCATCTTTAACATTCTGTTGATTTAAGTAGATTGTTACGGTTATAGTACTGAGCATTAAAATGAGTAGAAGAGCTCCGATGATTTTGATTTTAGTACTGATTTTATTTGCAATTTTCATATTTATAAACCTTTATATATGTTTTCTAGAGCCGTTTTATTTCTAATGACTATCTGTGATTGTTCGATATCTATGATTTCACTTCTTTTTAATTTTTTTAATACTCTTGAGAGAGTCTCTGGCTGTATATGTAACATGAAGGAGACCTCTTGTCTTTTGAGCTTATTAAATATTTCCAAATCATCACTTAACATAAAAGCAACTTTTGAAGTTGCATCAAATACAAGTTCACGGTTAACTACACAGTGAAGTTGCTGCGTTTTTAAGAGTATCTCATTTATAAACTCATTATTGAGTTTATGGTTTGTAAGAAGTACATTTTTGAACTTTTCAAAATCTACTTCTAGTACTATTGAGTCCTCAATAAATTCGGCGTTTGAAAAACAGTGTATTGTGTTGGAGTCTATTGTTGTTAATTCTGAAATAAGTGAGTTTTTATAGATGTGGTATAAAAAT
>JANTGV010000025.1 GCA_024762745.1 Sulfurimonas sp.
TGTAAAAAAACATCAAAGAGTACTTTTTTCAATAACATCACCAGATGCTAAAATACTCAAGCACGATCCATTTCTGTCTCTCTATTTATTGGAAGACAAGAAAGGTTTTAAATATCCATTCAAAATTAATCACAGATTGAGACTAGGCACTGCAGTTGTCAATAAAAAGTCATCACTTGAGGGTAAGGTTTTAAAAAAACAAGTAGGTTTGAACTCTTTTGCTATATTTAGTGAATCTCTCTCTCCTCCTGCCTTGTTGCTAACAAGTTGCTGCTCCCTAGAAGGTATTGTTACATCAAAGGGAATAGTTGAAAAAGAGTATATAGAGAGGTTTATTAATACTCAAAAAGTATCTTATTCTGATATAGGAATAAGAGTCAAAGATGAGAACAAACTTGTTCTGATTAAGGCTGTAAATCCATTTATGAAAGGGAATCCTTTTCGAGTTAATGACTGCGTTTTAGAGTTTGATGGAAAAAAGGTTAAAGACTCGGCAACTCTTATGAGAGATATTCTTTTTAGTAGAGTTGGTTCAGAACACAGCGTGAAAGTAAAAAGAGCAAATAAGGTTTTAACTTTCAAAGTTTCAAGTTTAAAAAGAAAGGGTGGTGGTTACCTGAGCGATACTTTTTTAGAGTTTATAGGACTCTCTTTTGATAAAGATTTAAATATAGTTAAAATAGAGAAAAAAGCTCAAAAATACGGTTTGAAGCTAGGGGATAAACTACTTCAGATAAATAAAAAAAATATTACTAATGAAGAAGAAATATTAAAAATTATTTCTCAAGATAAGAACTCATCTCATCTTCTTTTCCAAAGAGATAACTTTCAGTTTTTTGTGAAGATAAATTAGTTAGAATTTCACATGCAAAACTTTGAGAATTTTTTATTAGAAAATCTACCAGTATCCAAAAGTATTCACCCCCACTATGAGAGTGCTCTACATGAGATGCTTAAAGCTGGTGGAAAGAGGTTTCGTCCTGCTCTTTTGCTCGGTGTAGTGAGTGCATACAACACCTTGATGCTTGAGGGTGCTAGGCATGCAGCATACGCAGTTGAATTGCTTCACACCTACTCTCTTATTCATGACGATTTGCCAGCTATGGATGATTCTCCTCTACGTCGTGGTAAGCCAACTCTGCATGTCGTTTACGATGAAGTGACTGCAGTTTTGGTAGGAGATGCTCTAAATACTTACTCATTTGAAGTTCTCTCTAATGCACCTTTTTCAGACTCTACAAGAGTCCAATTGATACGTGAATTGGCTTCTAACGGTGGACTTAATGGTATGGTTTTAGGTCAGGCTATAGATTGTTACTTTGAGAATCAACCGCTCAAGGTTGAAGATATTAAGTTTTTACATACCAATAAAACTGCAAAACTTATAGCTGCTTCACTTAAGATGGGGGCAATTATAGTTGGTAGAGAGGAGTTGGGTGAGAAACTTTATGATTTTGGAATAAAACTAGGACTTCTGTTTCAAATTCAAGATGATATTTTAGATGTAACTCAGAGTTCTGAGGAGGCTGGAAAGCTTACAAACAACGATGAAGATAAAAATAGCTTTGTAACTATTTTAGGGCTTGATGAGTCAATGAGAGAAGCAAATGAATTAGCGGATGAGTTAATTCATGAGATGGATAGTTTTGATGCGAATTTACAGCGTGAGTTGTCGCCTCTATTAACTAAATATATAAATAGACATAAATAAAATTAAAACAGGAAAATTCAATGAGTAATCAAATGCGTCAAAAGATGGCAGATAGTATAAGATTTTTAGCAGCAGATATGGTACAAGCGGCTAACTCAGGTCACCCTGGTGCTCCCATGGGTCTTGCAGATATCGCAACAGTTTTAAGTGAACATTTAAACCACAACCCAAAAAACCCTGATTTTTTAAATCGTGATAGACTTGTTTTTTCCGGTGGACACGCTACGGGACTTATCTACTCACTCTATTACCTTTGGGGATATGGTCTTGAGATAGATGATTTAAAAAACTTTCGTCAGTTAGACTCTAAAACTCCTGGTCATCCTGAGTTTGGACACACTGCAGGAATTGAAATTACCACTGGTCCTTTAGGTCAGGGTATAGCAAACGCAGTTGGTTTTTCAATGGCCTCAAAATTTGTTGGTGCTCAAGTTAACTCAGATAGCGCTGATTTAATAGATCATAATGTGTACTGTCTTTGTGGTGATGGTGATTTAGAAGAGGGTGTCTCATATGAAGCGTGTTCAATAGCAGGTCACAATAAACTTGATAACTTGATTGTTATTTATGATTCTAACCGTATCACGATTGAGGGTTCGACTGATTTAAGTATATCAGAGGATATCCGTAAGCGCTTTGAGTCTCAGGCATGGGAAGTTCTAGAGTGTGACGGGCATGATTTTGATGCAATAGATACTACGTTGACACAAGCAAAGAAAAGTGATAAACCAGTTATCATTATTGCAAATACTATTATTGCAAAAGGTGCAGGTAAACTAGAGGGTTCTCACCACTCTCATGGTGCTCCACTCGGTGATGAAGTGATTGCAGAGGCAAAAAAAGCAGCTGGCTTTGATCCTGAGAAAAGTTTTTATGTTGATGAAGATGTGATGGCTAGATTTAGATGTGCAATCGAAGAGGGTGACCTTTTAGAGCGTGAGTGGATTCACAGACAAAAGACACTTCCATTGATGGAGCAAAATGAGGCTTTAGCTGCCTTAGAGAACCCTGATTTTTCTCGTATTGACTATCCAACATTTGACAAGGCTGAAGCTACTCGTGGAACAAATGGTAAGATTATGAATGCTATCGCTAAGGGTGTTCCGAGTTTCTTAGGTGGTTCAGCTGACCTAAGTCCATCAAACAAAACTAACCTGAACGATATGGGTGTTTTTCCAAAGGGTAGAAATATCCACTTTGGTATTCGTGAACATGCAATGAGTTCTATTGTAAACGCAATGGCTCTGTATGGTCCATTGATGCCTTTTTCAGCTACATTCTTTGTGTTTTCAGACTACCTAAAACCAGCTGCTCGTATTGCTGCACTTACAGGAATTCAACAGTTCTTTGTGTGGACACATGATTCTATCGGTGTTGGTGAAGATGGTCCTACACACCAACCAATTGAGCATCTTTCACAATTTCGTGCACTTCCAAACTTCTATGTATGGCGTCCGGCAGATGGTGCAGAGAATGTAGAAGCTTGGAAAAAGGCACTCACTATGAGTAAATCTCCATCTGCGTTTGTATGCTCTCGTCAAAATCTTTCTGTTTTACCTCAAGCGGTAAGTGGAGAGGCTTCTAAGGGTGGTTACCTTTTGGCATCCGATGAAGATGCAAGTGTAACTCTTATGGCATCTGGTTCAGAAGTTGAACTTGCACTTCAAGTGAAAGAGTCATTAAACGCAGCTGGTACTAAAGTAAATGTAGTCTCTGTTCCTTGTTATGATCTTTTTATTGAGCAAGATAAATCATATATTTCTTCTATAATAAAAGAGGGAACTAAAACTGTAGCTATTGAGGCGGCTCGTGGTTTAGAGTGGTACAGACTTGCAGATGAAGTTATCTCTATGGATAGTTTTGGAGCATCTGCTCCAGCAGGTCAACTGTTTGAGAAGTTTGGTTTCTCAGTAGATGCTATTGCAGCAAAACTTAAGTAATATTCTCTTTTAACAGCTTATCTTGATGGGTAAGCTGCTCGTGTCTGAATTCTACTATCAACATAGCCTCGTCCAACTGTGAAGTGGTAAAGCGTCTGAAAACGGTTATCTTTTAACCCAAGGAGGCTGTGAACTGTGTCATCTAAAAAACATCCGATTCCCGTTCCTGAAAGTCCAAAAGAGGTGGCTTCTAAATAGAGTTGTTGTCCTATAGCCCCGCACTCCCAATACAACTCTTTATATCTATGTGCTCCATACTTTTGCAGCTGTTGGGAGAAGTTACATAACATTCCAAGAGAAAAAGCCCCGTCACTGGCGATATCCTGAGAACAGCTAATGGATTTGGAGGCTAAACGCAAGTCCCGTTCTTCTAAAAGGTAGAGATCTTCTAGCTCTGTTTCTCTCCATTCAAACGCAGAGTGCATCTGTTCTTGAAGAGCATCTTTGTCCCTTTGGTTTCTTATGTATATATAGAGACCAGGTATATACTCCTCTACTCTATGAACAAAAAGAACTAAATGGGCTGAGTTCTCTTTTGCATCTTGGGAGTCATGAACGCTGAGTAAGATGGAATGAAACTGCTCTTTTGTAATTGTAGAGGTTTCTTTGTCCATGACATGAATACTTCTGCGATTCATGACTACTTGTTTTGACTCTTGTGTTGACTCTTTTTCAATACTACTGCGTTTCACATCTTTTTGCTTAATCTGCATAGTTGAAGTTGCGTTTTCAATCTCTGGAATTATCTCCCAATTTTGCATACTTGGACTGAGTTGATTAGCGATACCTTCATATTTTAGAGGAACAGACTCTACTAAACTCTCTATGTTTAATGAAGGGTTGACATACTCAGCAGAGACTACAAAAAGCATATCAGCTATCTCTTTTTCAAAAAATCTATCACTTTGGCTTACACCTAAAAGAGTGGAGATGTCATCATCACTGATTGCATCAAGTCTTGTTATCTTCCAGCCTAACATCTTTGCTGAAACACTCAGAGCTTGCCAAGCGTGACCAGCATCAAGGTTTACATAGCGAAATGCTCGTTCTCCATACTTCCACACTTCACGCCAAGAGATACTTGAGAGCCCGAGAAGGAAACTTCCTTTGGGTAGAGTCTCCCAAAAAGATGTCTCAAACGCAGCGAGATGTTCAAGGGCATGATTTTTTGGTGTGTAGTGATAAACAGCTGTATCTGTAGCTTGTTCACTTAAAACGGGTGGTAAGATAAGATAAGCTTCAGTTGGATGAAGGTTGCCGCTTGATGCATTGCATCTGACTGCCCATGAACTTCCTCCTGAGAGTTTCCATGCTGCCAAGCCCATGGAGAATTGTAAAAGTTGTGAAATGGATTCTTTAAGGAGTGGGGCTGAAAGCAAATCACTATCTAGTAAGTGATAAGGTTGGGTTGCGTTTTCCATAGCTAGTGGTAGTGTTATACTCTTTGTGCCATTATAGTTTCTAAATGGATCTGGTTGTGTCGCCCAATCCATATAACCTAAAGAACGGGCATATCTCTGCTGTGAGTGTTTCGTCGTTTCATGGTAGTAAAAAACTGTCTGGAGTGATTTATTCATGGACAAAGTTTAATGAACTTAGCTTAATAATAGATACAAAAAAAATCTTGATTTGGAAATGTAGGCTACTTTTATAACTTCCTCTGCTAAAAACTAAATATGAAATTCTCAAACTTAAAATTGACAACATCCTATTTGGAAAATGATGCTATTTTTTATACTAAAGTAGAGCCGACACCGCTGCACAAACCATTTCTTATCTCAACTTCACAGAGTGCTGCAAAACTTTTGGGAGTAGATGAGGATTTGACACTAGATGAAGTACTTATAGATGTAGTTAATGGAAAAGTGAAATTGGAAGGAAGTGAAACCTTTGCTATGTGTTATGCAGGTCACCAGTTCGGTCAATTTGCAGGGCGTTTAGGTGATGGACGGGCTATAAATCTTGGGAAGGTAAATGGACAGAACCTACAGCTCAAAGGTTCAGGGCTTACAGAGTATTCTCGTTCTGGAGACGGAAGAGCAGTGCTTCGCTCATCTATTCGTGAGTACCTTATGAGTGAGGCTATGTATGGGCTTGGTATAGAGACTTCTCGTGCTTTAGCTCTGATAGGAAGTGATACAGATGTGGCTCGTGAGCGATGGGAGAAAGGTGCGATAGTACTGCGTTTATCTCCTACTTGGGTACGTTTTGGAACATTTGAGTATTTTAACTCTACAAAAGAGTATGAGAAACTTCAGCAACTTGCGGATTATGTAATAGATGAAAGCTTTTCTCATTTAAAGGGGAGTGAGAATATCTATCTTAAAATGTATGCTGAGGTTGTAAAAAATACAGCAACAACTATAGCAAAGTGGCAGAGTGTAGGTTTTAACCATGGCGTGATGAACACTGACAATATGTCTATAGATGGTAGAACTATAGACTATGGTCCTTTTGCGTTTTTAGATGACTATGATAAGAACTATGTCTGTAATCATACAGATAGAGAGGGACGTTATAGTTTTGGTGGTCAACCGGGAGTTGCTTATTGGAACTTGGATATGCTTGCTCGTACACTCTCTCCTCTTGTTAACTACATTTTATCTGAAGAGGTTTTGGAGGATGTATTTAAAAGTACTTATGAGAACGTATATTCTGAGATAATGTATGAGAAGATGGGCTTGGAAATAGAAGATGAAGATGATAGGGTACTTTTTCAAAAGATGCTGAGTGCCTTGGAAAACGCAAGGGTTGATTACACTGCGTTTTTTAGAAAGCTTTCTCATTTTAACGGGAATAAATCTGATATTTTAGATATCTGCATAGACAGAAGACCTATGGAGAGTTGGCTAGATAGATATAGTGCCCGTTTAGAAAAAGAGACTCTTAGTGAAGCTGCACGCCATGAGAAGATGCGAGCTGTGAATCCAAAATATATACTAAAAAATCATATACTTCAAGAGGCGATAGAAAAGGCACAAGAGCACGATTTTAGTATGGTAAATGAATTATTGAAAGTCGCTCTCTCTCCATTTAAGGAACATCCAGAGCTAGAACACCTTTGTAAGCCAACACCAATGGAATCGAAAAATATAAAGCTTAGTTGCTCATCTTAATAGAGATATAGATATTATGCACATTTATCGCTAAGCTTAACTCTATTTCTTCCATCATTTTTTGCACTATATAGAGCTTTATCTGCACTGTGGTAGAGGGTATCCATGTTGTGATCTCTATTATGAGGTATTGTAGAGACGCCAATACTTGCAGTTATATGCCTTGATATAGTAGAATCATGGTGCTCAATTTTTAAATTTTCTATAATTTCACATAAGGATGAAATCCATTGATGCGTTTTATAGTAGTTATCTGAGAGAACTATTCCGGCAAACTCCTCTCCGCCAAGTCTAAACACAAAGTCATCACCTCTTTGGATATGCTCTTTAATTGCATGAGCTACTTTAACAAGAGCTTCATCACCTTTTAGGTGTCCATAGTAATCATTATAGTTTTTAAATAGATCAATATCTAAGATGAAAAATGTAATATAGTGTTCTTTTCGTTTAGCTAATGAGATAAGCTTTGGAATCATCTCGTTATAGTATCGACGGTTATAGAGACCTGTTAACTGATCTGTGATAGATTTCTCTTTAATCTCTTGAAGGTATTTTTTCTCATTACGTCTTACTTCAGAGAGCTTTGCATCAGAGGCTTCAAGAGAAGCTTCATTCATATACATGATAAAAGTCAGCATTGAGGAAGCTATAGTTAACCTTAGCCAATCTTGGATTAGCCAATTTCCACTATTCCATACTCCTATTGCGTTGTATGCCATTATAAAAAGGATTGTGTAAAAGAGAATCGAAAAATAGAGTCCAATATTTTTTCCATTAGTTAATGTGGCAAATATCGGTAAAAATATCGTCCAAATAAGTGAAAAGTGACTATCTCCATTTAGGTATATAAATGTTAGGAAGAAAAACATTAAGTTGGTAGTGGCGAGTTTGGCTGCAAGTGGAATGTTTTTATATTTTTTTAAATTATAAATCGCATATATTGATACTAGAGCTGCAATTACGTCGAGAAAAGCAACAAGAGGATTGTCTAAAAAGAGAGCATTTATTATCGCAAAGAAGATAAATACAAAAATCGTACCCATCAAAATTATGCTTATAAGTATAATTCTTCTGTAAGAAGAGTTGTCATCAAACTCAATATTTAAGGCCAATATAGATAGTAGTTTTTCCATATCAAAATTTTATCATAAATAACGAAAAATTATAAATAGGTTAAAATTTGTGTTGCTATTAAAATAACTCCTAAGAATAAAACAGAGGAGAAAAACACCAGTGCAGTGACAATCCTAGGACTACAGTCATAGAGTGAAGCAAGGTTCACATTTGCAACTGCTAGTGGCATCATAAGCTCTATGAAGATGATTCCTTTTATCATCGGGTCTAGGTCTATATTTACTAGAACTATAAACGCAACAGCAGGAAGCAGTACAAATTTAAAAGTAAGAATCCAAATAACCAAGCGTTTGCTAATCTCTTTAATCTTTGTTCCATAGAGGTAGATACCAAACAAAAAGAGCTGCATTGTCATAGAGGCGTAAGCACCCATCATGAGTGTGTTTAAAATGACTCCATCTGGCTTATATCCACCCACACTTAGAAGAATTGCTATGATAGCTGCCCAAAGTATAGGGAGTTTGATAATATTCATCAGTGAAGTTTTCGCATCATACGTCCCGCGTGAGTAGTAGTAAACGCCAATCGTGTAAACGACAAAAACATTTACAAGATTTACAACTGTTGTATAGGGAATAGACTCTTCACCAAAGATAGCAATGTTTATTGGTATCCCTAAATTTCCAGTATTTCCGATGATAGCGGCAACAGTTGCGATGGAGTACTCTTTTTTATTCTCAAATAACAGTTTTGCGACAAACGCAGAGATTAAAACAACGACAGCCACAATCCCGAGATATATAGATGGGGCATAAAGAAGTGTTACATCAATAGGACGAATCAGAAGTCCCCAAAAAGTTAAGAAGACTTGTAAAAAGTATACATTAATGAGAGTGATAGTTTTGTCATCTATCTGCTCTTTAAAACTCATCTTGGCGATATAACCAATAACAATGAAGATATAGATACTTAAAATTGAAAATATTATTGAACTCATAAGGAAATTATATCTGTTATACTTTCATATGCAAACAATTGAAAATATAAACAATACGATTAAAGAAAATTTGGCGGTGATGGTCTACTTCTCCGCACCTACTTGTAATGTCTGTCACGCTTTAAAACCTAAGCTATTAGAAGCACTTGATGCTAATTTTAAAGAGTTCAAGGTTGAGAGTGTGGATATCTCAGTAGAAGAAGATATAGCCCCTCACTTTGGAGTTTTTGCTATTCCTACAGTTTTAGTCTTTCTTGATGGTAAAGAGTTCTTACGTAAATCCCGTCATATGAGTGTTGATGAGGTGATAAGAGAGATAAAACGTCCTTACGATATCATGACTTCTTAAAATGTTCATTATCTAAACAACAGCTTATTTTTTTTCAGAAAATTTTTTCCTGAATTCCCAAATGTCATTTCATTGACATTTGAGTTTTGTAAAATTTAGATAGATTCAAAGAGAGGAAGCTTTATGAATGAAATAACGATTAATACTATTGGTAATAAAATTCATTTATTGAGAAGTTTAACTGTTGTAAATAACCATAAT
>JANTGV010000026.1 GCA_024762745.1 Sulfurimonas sp.
ACAAAAAAAGAGATCTCTATAAAAAATATGTTAGCCAAAAATGAAGAGATTTTAAAAGAGACAAAAGAGTTGAAAATGAACAAAATTG
This sequence comes from Sulfurimonas sp., assembly GCA_024762745.1. The sequence goes on from JANTGV010000026.1 coordinate 89, forward strand.
CTCAAACTTTTGCAAAAATGAAACCAGCATCTTCGGCAAATATACTTTCAGATATGGAGAGTCAAGAAGCTGCCGCAATTCTACACTCGCTTAAACCGAAAACGGTGGGAAAAATTTTAACAAAAATGGATGCAAAAAAAGCGTCCGAATTAACACTCTTATTAACTAAATAATTAAACTTTTACCTTATTTGTTGTAAAATGTCTAAATTTAAATAACAAATAGGGTCATAAGCATGAAAATATCACTTAAAAGTATACCTCATATATCTAACAAAATATCTATCGATTTAAATAAAAGTGGTGTTGTGACTATGACTAAAGGTCTTGAAGCTGTAGCTCATGAGGCTGAAAAGATACTTACTGAGAGTGTAAAACAGGAGCTAGCACTTGAAGAGAAAGCACATGAAATATGTGAGGAGAATGAAGAAGAGATTGAGTTTATGCTTGCTGATGAACGACAGCTCTTTTTTATGATTAAAAAGAAATTGGCTCCTGAGTTTGGTGTAATTTTAAACTATGAAGAGAGATTTTCAGATATTTCACACAAAATTCTAGATGAGTTGTATGAAGAAGACCTGATTCATTTCGATGTAACAGAGAATCGCATTAAAAATATTATTTATAATGCTATCACATCATTCATAGCAGATACTTCTGAGATAGAAGATGCAGTCATGGAAAAGATACGCTCATATAAAAGAAAGTTTATTCCGGGAACAGATGAATTCGAAATACTGCATGAAAAGCTTTTTCGTGAAGAACTTACAAAAAGAGGTATGGAGTAATGAACGACACTCTAAAACCGGTATGGATATATCTGGAAAACGGCACTTTTTTGGAAGCTAACAGTTTTGGTGCTGATGATACAAGTGTTGGAGAGATAGTTTTTAATACTTCTATGAGTGGTTATCAGGAGATTATGTCTGATCCTTCTTATGCCGGACAGTTCGTTACTTTTACAATGCCTGAGATTGGAAACGTTGGTGTGAATGAACAAGATATGGAGAGTGGTTCTGCTCATGCTAAAGGAATGATAGTTAGAAAATATCAGAAAAGATATTCAAACTTTAGAGCTGAGGAGTCTTTAGAAGCCTTCTTAGTGAAGCATAATGTAATGGGAATTTGCAATATAGATAGTAGATTTTTAACTAAAATGTTAAGAAGTGAAGGTTCCATGATGATGGTTGCATCTACAAAAGTTAGTGATAAGGATGAACTTAAAAAAATACTTGAGAGTTCACCTCGTATAGAAGATGTAAATTACATAGAACAAGTGAGTACCAAGGAGGTGTATAAGCATACATCTTCAACATATAGTGATAAAAAAGGCTTTGAGTATGATGAAGCGCCAGAGCAAGAGGCTAAAATAGCGGTAGTTGATTTTGGTGTGAAACGCAATATTTTAAATGAAATAGTGAGTGCTGGTATAGGAGTTGAAGTAATTCCTAACGATTTTAAAGCTCAAGAGCTTATAAAAAGATATAACTCAAAAGAGATTGATGGTGTATTTTTGTCAAATGGTCCTGGTGATCCACTTGTTCTTAAAAAAGAGCAAGAACAGATAAAAGAGTTAATAGCAGCGAAAATTCCTATGTTTGGAATCTGCTTAGGACATCAGCTTCTCTCTATCTCTCATGGTTATGATACATTTAAACTTAAGTTTGGTCACCATGGAGGAAATCATCCGGTTAAAAATATAAATACTGGTTTAGTTGAGATTACAGCACAAAATCATAACTATAATGTTCCGGATAATATTACAGAGATAGCTGAAGTAACACATACAAATCTTTTTGATGATACAATTGAGGGTTTAAAATATAATGACTCTCCAATATTCTCAGTTCAGCATCATCCAGAGGCAAGTCCAGGGCCAAAAGAGAGTAGATATATATTTAATGAGTTTTTATCTTTGATTAAAAGATAAAAACTAGCCGTTTTAATCCCCTAAAAACCCCACCAGAGCTTCAAAAGTAAACAAAAAGACAATAAATTTTAGACTTTTACAAACTTTACTATAAATTAAGATTAGATAAACATTTTTATTGATAATATAACAATGTTAATTAGTGTAATTTATTTATTTTAAATTAATTATACGTAATTGCTTTGAATCTTAAGGAGGCTATATATGGAGAATCGTCCATTAGAGTACGACTATGCGATTGCAAAGATGTTCATGCTAACAACAATCCTACTTGGAATTGTTGGTATGCTTATCGGTGTGATTTTAGCATTTCAACTTGCGTTTCCAGAACTAAACCTAGTTCTTGGTGAAGGTCTAGCGGAATATACTAACTTTAGTCGTCTTCGTCCACTGCATACAGATGCGGTTATATTTGGTTTTACACTAAGTGGTATTTTTGCTACTTGGTATTATGTTGGTCAACGTGTACTAAAGGTGTCAATGGCTGAGTCAGCATTTTTGATGTTTATTGGAAAATTACACTTTTGGTTATATTTAGTAGGTGTTGTAGCAGTTGTTGTTTCACTTTTTATGGGTATCACTACTTCTAAAGAGTATGCTGAGTTCGAATGGCCTATTGATATTGCTATCGTAATCGTTTGGGTACTATTTGGTATCAGCATATTTGGTCTTATCGGTATGCGTCGTGAGAAGTCATTATATATCTCTATCTGGTACTATATTGCTACTTTCTTAGGTATAGCTATGCTTTATTTATTTAATAACATGGAAATACCTACAATGTTAGCGACTGCTCCTGATGGTTCAGCAGTAGGTGGTAATTGGTATCATTCAGTATCTATGTATGCTGGTACAAATGATGCGCTAGTACAGTGGTGGTATGGACACAATGCTGTTGCATTTGGTTTTACTGTTCCTATTGTTGCTATGATTTACTATTTCTTACCGAAGGAATCAGGTCAAGCTATCTATTCATATAAATTATCATTACTCTCTTTCTGGGGATTAATGTTCGTATATTTATGGGCTGGTGGTCACCACTTATTATACTCAACTGTTCCAGATTGGATGCAGACTATGGGTTCAATATTCTCAGTAATTCTGATTCTTCCTTCTTGGGGTTCAGCGATAAATATGCTTCTTACAATGAAAGGTGAGTGGCAACAGGTTGCAGCGTCTCCATTGATTAAGTTTATGGTTCTTGGTTCTACATTCTATATGTTCTCAACATTAGAAGGTCCTATTCAAGCGATTAAATCTGTTAATGCGATTGCACACTTTACTGACTGGATTGTTGGTCACGTACATGATGGTGTACTTGGTTGGGTTGGATTCATGATTATGGCAGCACTTTACCACATGGCTCCACGTGTATTTAAACGTGAGATTTACTCTAAGTCATTAATGGCTACACAATTCTGGATTCAGACTTTAGGTGTTGTTTTATACTTCACTTCAATGTGGATCGCTGGTATTACTCAAGGTATGATGTGGAGAGCACACGATGAATTTGGTAACTTAGCTTATTCGTTCATTGATACAGTTACTGTTCTTCATCCTTACTACACTATTCGTGGTGTTGGTGGATTGTTATACCTAATTGGTTTCTTAATGTTTGCTTACAATATCTACAAAACTATGACTGCTGGTCGTAAAGTAGAAGAGTCTGAGCTTCAAAACGCATCGCCTATGGGCGCTTAATAGAAAGGAGATATAATGTTTCATTGGTTAGAAAAACATCCGTTCTTTTTTGCGGTAGGTGTATTTGTAACAATCGCTTTTGCTGGTTTGATTGAAATTCTTCCAAACTTTGCTCAGGCATCTCGTCCTGTAATCGGGACTGCTCCATACTCTACTTTAGAGTTAGCGGGTCGTCAAGTTTATATTAAAAATAGTTGTAATGCTTGTCATTCACAATTAGTTCGTCCATTTAAATCAGAGACAGACCGTTATGGTCACTACTCTTTAAGTGGTGAGTATGCATATGATCGTCCATTCCTATGGGGTTCAAAAAGAACTGGTCCAGATTTAATGCGTGTAGGTAACTACCGTACGACTGACTGGCACGAAAATCATATGAAAAACCCAGCTGCTGTTGTACCTGGTTCTATAATGCCTGCTTACAAATGGATGTTTACAAACAAAGCTGATATTAACACTGCGTATGCAGAACAGTTGACAGTAGCTCAGTTCTTTTCTGTTCCTTATAACAAACCAGTACCTATGAAAGATGGGTCAACTAAAGTTGTTAAAATGGGGAATAATATTACTGAAGCACACGCTTTAGCTTTAGAAGAAGCAAAAGCTATTGCGGCAGATATGAAAGATCAAGATGTTAAAGATGCAGTTGCAAATGGTGAGATTCCTGAAATCGTTGCTATTATTGCATATATGAACAGTCTTAAATAGTAGGGGTTAATAGTGGATATTGCAGAATTACAAGCCTATGGTTACTTTGCACTAACTGTCTTTATGACAGTTGCTCTCTATGCATACATATATCATTTATATAGCAAAAAGAAAGATGCAGATGGCCAAGACTATGAAAAATATAGCGATATGGCACTACACGATGATATAGTAGATACTCCGGTAAAAGCTATGTCTGATGATAAAGAGAAATAGGAGAGATATATGAATAAGCTTTATCTTTGGGGAATTATCATTACAGCTGCTATGCTTGGATTTACTTACATTTCTGTAGGTGGTTCTAAGGGTGGTTTAAATGGTGATATTGTAAATATGCTTGCTGTTGCAGGTGCGGTTGCACTTGTAATTATTACAGTATTTGTTGTAATCAAGTATGTTCGTCAGATGCAGACAGATACTGCTGATGGTGAGTTGGCAGATGAGTCTTGGGACAACATCGGTGAATATAAAAATCCAGTACCAATGGGTTGGGCTATTATGTTCTTAGGTACAATGGTTTGGGGTATGTGGTACTTTACATTGGGTTATCCAGTGAACGCATATTCACAAATTGGTGAGTACAATGAAGATACGGCAGCACACAATGCTAAGTTTGAAACACAGTATAAAGATATTACTGGTGACAGATTAGTTGAGATGGGCGAGTCAGTGTTTTTAGCAGAGTGTAAAGTATGTCACGGTATCGCTGCTGATGGTATCGATGGAAAAGCGGCAGACTTAAATGTTAGACTTGAAGCAAATGTTGTAAAACATGCTGTTGAAAATGGTTCAAATAATCAGCTAATGGGTATGGAAATGCCAATGCCTGATCGTAATGGTCTATTCAATGCTAATACAGGTGCTTTAATTACTGATGCTGAGATTGATGCTGTTGCTGCTTATGTTGCAAATGGTATGAGTGGAGCAGGTGCTGATGTGTTTGCTGGAACTTGTGCTGCTTGTCATGGTGAAGATGGTAAGGGTATGGAATATGTAGCTCCAAGTATTGCTTCATTTACTCCAGCACTTGTATCTAATGTATTAACACATGGTAAAAAAGGTGCTATAGGTACGATGCCTGCATTTGATAGACTAAATGCTAAACAAAAAGAAGCTGTTGGTGCTTACATCACTAGCTTAAGTGCAAAATAAGGAGTCAGGTATGAATGAAAATAGAAGCGTATTTGCTCTTGATGGTGTAACTGGTATGTTGATTGCAACTGTACTATTGTTAGGAATCTTAGTGGTCTTAACAATAGGAGCATTAAATGTTCAAAATGCAAATGCAAATAACTATTACGATATTAAAGATGAACAGTCAATAAGAATGAATAGTGTAGAAAACATTAATCATATTGTTGATGTAAAGTAAGGAGTAAATAATGGAAAAGATTATAGCTTGGGGCCTAGTACTTATGGCTGCATATACACTTTATGCTGTTACATTACAACCTGCAAATTTAATAGGATAGATATCTTTGATATTTTTACAAAGGGGGCTTTTTGCCCTCGTTCTTACAATTTTATTTCAAATTCAATTAGCAGCAGAATATTTATATAAAGATGAAGTAGTTCATAGAGCAAGTTTTGAAGAACAGGTAGAAAAACTTGGATCCGAACTTTATGAGAAAACTGGTATAGTACTTAAACTTGTAATGCTCAAAAGATTACCAGTAGGTATAGATATGGCAAAGTATGAGAAGGAACTTCTCAACACTTTTAAAGAGCCTACAATACTTTTGACATTCTCAGAGTATGACATGGAAATAGACATACAGGTAAATGATGCTTCTTTATATAAATATTTTAATAGAAAACAGGTGCTAAGCCCGGTTGCTTCAGCTGTTCCAGCGTTTATTATGGCTATAACATATGGTGACAGCTGGGAGAGTTTCAATGAACTCAGAACAAATTACGGTGGGTCTATCTTACCTTTAATAGCAGGTAAAGCAAAAGATGAGCAGAAAGTAGGGCAATACGCTGCTTCAATGTTTAACGGTTATATAGACATAGCACATCAAGTATCAACTGCAAAGGGCATCGTTTTAGAGAATGATCCTGGTAATGCAAACCAAGATGCTATCTTTTATGTAAAACTTGTTTTCTATGGTTTTGTTATTTATGGTATTGTTATGTACATAAGAAGAAAAATATATCTAAGAAGGCAGAGACTTGAGCAAAAGTAACGGAAAAATTTGGCCATACGCTATAAGCGGGTCTATATTATTGATATTTGGAGCTTGTGTAGCGACTATAATAGTTGCTAGTAAGTTACCAGTTGAAAAGAGTGATACCTATATGATGGATTATCAGAGTGCGGATGCGAAAGCAAATGAATTGATTCAAGAACAAATAGCATTTAATAAAAAATATAAGATAGAGTATATAACTGACGGACTGTCTCAGGAAAAGAGTATCTTAAAGTATAGAGTTACTGATTTAGATGAAAATCCTGTAAACAGTGCTGAGTTAAAGGTTGTTATTACAAGACCAAATAATCATAAACATGACCAAGAGTTGTTAAACCCAACTGTTGAAAATGGTATTTATACATTTTCTGCCATTAAACTTCCAAAGCCTGGACGTTGGGATGTGATGGCAAAAGTTAATATAGATGATTTACAGAGATTCTATAATGTAAAAGCAGATACAAGAGCTAAAGAGGCTTTTGAGTACTAGGTAGTGAATAACACTACAGTTATTTTACCTTCTGCTCGTGCTATACGTCATGAGCAGCTAAACATTGAACAAGCTTCAATGTTTCTTCCAAACTATATTACTATCAGTGAGTTTGTATCTAAACTATGTATTGTTAAAGAGTATAAGATTTATGATGATGATAGTCGTGTTTTACTTCTGCTTGAAGCATCTGATTTTAAGGCTTTTTCTAATTTACAGATAGAGAGAAATTTTTTCACATTCACAAAAAACTCATCCTATATATTTAAGTTTTTTGAGGAGTTGAGTGCAGAGTTGTATGATATAAACTCTTTAGATTTGGCAGATACATATGCTGAATATGAGGAGCATATTGGTATACTTCAGGAACTTTATAAACGATATGAAACGCTCTGTAGTGAAAAAAAGATATTAGACAGAATCTTTTTACCAAAGCTATATAGTTTTAATGAAGATTATGCGAAAAGTCATAAGAAGATACTACTGCGTTTAGATGGACATTTAACCAACTTCGAGTTAGAGCTTCTGGAAAAAACTGCTGAATTTACAGAAGTAGAAATAAGTTTTACAACAACTGAGTTTAATAAAAAAATGCAAAACAGATTTAGTGAACTTGGAGTTGAGTTAAGAAGTGACTATGAGTATTTAATATCATTCAATGAGAAAAGAGTGATTTCTAAGAGTGAGATTACAAAAAATAAAAATGTTAGTTGTGAATCTTTTAGTGAAAGAGTCCTTCAAGTTGCGTTTATTAAAAGAAAGCTTTATGAGTTTATTAAAAAAGGGCATAAAGCAGAGAGCATAGCAGTAGTTCTACCTGATGAGTCAATGGCAGAAATATTAAAAAGTTTTGATGAAGAGTCAAATTTTAATTTTGCGATGGGCGAGCAATTTAATAAAAGTAAGATATACATTACACTCAATGCAACTCTCAAAGCTTTAGATCAGGGATCAAAAGAGAACTTTGCAAGAGTTAATAGAGTAGGAACTGAGTTAGAGAGTCTAATTTCAGGAATCTATTATAAACAGAGTAGTGAAGTAAACTTCGTAGAGCTTTTAGAGAAAATAAAAGAGAGTTTTGAGAATAGAAGTGAACTCGAGATTTTTCAAGAGGAGATTCATAGTTTTAAAAACATTATACCAGCCATGAGTGAGATGAGTGTTAAATCACTTTTTAATCTTTTCTTGCAACGTTTAGCATCTCGTACTATGGATGATATAAGAGGTGGTAAAATCACTGTTATGGGAGTTTTAGAAACCCGTTCAGTAAATTTTGATGCAGTGATAATAGTTGATTTTAGTGACAAGAACGTTCCTAAACGCAGTGATAAAGATATGTTTTTGAACACAAAAATAAGAGAAAACGCCTCTTTACCAACTATGAGCGATAGAGAGAATCTTCAAAAACACTACTATGAAACGCTAATTAACAACTCATCTGAAGTGGCTATATCATACATTAATTCCAGTGAGAGCAGTGAGTCCAGATTTTTAAAACAGCTGGGTATCAGAGAAAAAAGTCTATATCGTGAACTCGATTATGCCAACATTTTGTTTAAAAAAAGTGAATTGAAACCTGCAGAAGATAAAGAGATAATTAGAGACTACAGTTTTAAAAACGTAAAACTTTCATCGACTGGTTTGAAATCATTTTTAACATGTAAACGCAGGTATTACTACAAGTATATAGAACGTATAGAGTTCCATGAAATACCTCGAGATATGCCCAAAGAACATGAGATAGGAAACGCAGTACACTCTGCCCTAAAAGAGTTGTACTTGAAAAAGAAAAACTATAGTAATGTGAATGAGTTAAAACAGGATTTATCAAAAGAGTTGGACAGCGTTCAAGGAGAGAGTGAACTTGACAGATACTTAATAGCTATGCAGAAAAAAAGAATGGAAATTTTTTGTGAAAATGAGATAAAGCGCTTTAGTGATGGCTGGAGTGTTGCGTTTTGTGAGAAGAGTATGAGCATAGATTTTGCAGGTATGACTTTAACAGGACAGATAGATAGAATAGATAAACGCAACAATGAAATAGAAGTACTGGATTATAAAACGGGGTCATACTCTCTATATA